>NZ_RYDJ01000300.1:0-1006 GCF_003970355.1 Flavobacterium bomense
GTTTTGGATTTTGTAGTTTTTATTACTGCTCCCATACAATCAAAAGCTTCTTGCACACGAAGAACATTTTCCTTTTCAGAAGGCACAATAAATTTATACAAATATATTGACGGCCAAGTTGAACTCAAATCCAACTCTGCTTTTAATCGTTCATAAAACTCTCTGACTTCTTTTTCTTTTTCTGATTCCATTCTAAAATTAAAATAAAGGCAAATATACAGTTTTGAAATTACATTTTGGATTTTAGATTGCAGATTTTAGAATACCGAGTTTAGAAAATTAAAAAATAAATTTAGATTGAATTATTTTCAAAAAGAAAGAAACTCAAGCACTGAACTTAATTCTTATCAAAAAGTTATTTGATTGTCCGTTTTTAGTCATAACCCTGTAATGCTTGCTATTACTAGCCTATCGAATAATTTTTCTTCAAAATACCTTCTATTTAGCTTGTAAACAAACTCGTTTAGGTATAATTGGAGATATTTCCCTTTAATTTTGTGGAAATTTCCTAAGAAATTCCTTTTCGCATTACTAATTGCAATATGTACCCACCTTAAAGTTTCTGTTGTTGTTTCTTTATTCGATTTTTCCGTAATATGAATCTCTACATAATCTGCAATATCTATATAGGATGTGCTTTTGTCTGTAAACAAAATACTTTTTTCAGAAATAGATTCCTGAATGGTTTGGTTTATCTGTTCCGATGTATGATCTGTCAAGACCTTTGCTTTAAAATATCTGCAATGATTTGATTTTTCTCCCGTTTCAATATCTTCTAAAACTGTTGACTCTGCCATAATTGCAACGTTAGATTTTCCAACAGCACCACGACCACGAATTCCTTTTTCTTGTTCTATTTCAGAAGACTCAATTGTAAAATATCCTTCATCAAATTCAATCATTCCTTCTAGAGTATAACGTGCATCTCTATTGCCCATTGCTTTTCGCAACTTATGAACCATCGACCAAACCGGTTCGTAACGTTTCAATCCCAGTTGCTTTTGAA
>NZ_RYDJ01000301.1:0-1006 GCF_003970355.1 Flavobacterium bomense
CTCATTTTATCCTTGAATCTGCTATTGTTTCTGTTGTTGGCGATGATTTTCCACAAGAATATTTAGATTTATTGACCGATAGAAACATTGATATTTCTGGTCTTGAAGTGGTCAAAGGTGGAAAAACCTTCTTTTGGAGCGGTTTGTACCACAACGATTTGAACTCTAGAGATACATTGGCAACAGAATTAAATGTTTTGGCTGATTTTCAACCAAAAGTTCCTCAGAATTTCAAAACTGCCGATGTCGTGATGTTAGGAAACTTGCATCCATTAGTACAAAGTAGCGTTTTAGACCAAATGGATGTCAAACCAAAATTAGTAGTTCTTGATACCATGAATTTTTGGATGGATTGTGCCTTACCAGAATTATTGGAAGTGATAAAACGTATCGATGTTATTACCATCAACGATGAAGAAGCAAGACAATTATCAGGAGAATATTCATTGGTAAAAGCAGCAGCAAAAATCCATGCAATGGGCCCCGAATTTGTAGTAATCAAAAAAGGAGAACACGGCGCTTTATTGTTTCACAACCACCAAATTTTCTTTGCACCAGCTTTGCCATTAGAAGAAGTTTTTGATCCAACAGGAGCTGGAGATACTTTTGCAGGAGGTTTTGCAGGATATATTACACAGAGCGAAAACATATCATTCGAGAATATGAAAAACGCCATAATTTATGGATCTAATCTCGCTTCCTTTTGTGTAGAAAGATTTGGAACCGAAAGAATGGTACATCTAGATAAGGATGAAGTGATTGCGAGATTACAGCAATTCAAATCTCTAACTCAATTTGATATAGAAATATAAAAAATTTGCCTCGAGATTTCGAGGCTTTTTTTTATTAAGAATAAACGTAATTTATCAGATTTAAAACTAATAATTTGCGATAAAAAAACTTACTACAAATTACAACAACACGATGATCGACGCAATTTAACACGAATGTGGCATTGCCCTTTTAAGATTAAAAAAACCGTTAGAATTCTACAAAGAAAAATACG
>NZ_RYDJ01000302.1:0-1005 GCF_003970355.1 Flavobacterium bomense
TTAGTGGTAGGCTTTATTTTACAATGCTGAATTTTATGTCATCGTTAAACATACTTATTAACTCAGGAAGTGTTTTAGTTGCTATTTCGAGGTCATAGCAGATTAGAGGTATTTTGTTAAAAAGTTTATTGTCGTTGCTAGAACTAGTTTCTTCTGTGATTAATAATACATCTTCTCCTTTTTGTATAAAATTTAAAGAAGCTATAACAAGTTTCATATCTGCATCTTCCAAAAAACGTTCTTTTTCAACTTCAAATTCAGCATCAGTAATTTTCTTTTGTTTTTTCACTATGGAATTCACAAAGTTATTATCCAGTAAATGAAAGAATTTTTTTGGATTTGGTATTAATAAGTCAGAAGTTTTAAATGGCTGTTTCGATTCTTTTAAAAAGTTTTTCTCTGTTAAAAATTCTAACTTCTCCAAAATTAACCCTTTTGCTTGATATTGACATTGTTGATAAACTTTGTCAATTATTACAATATTTCCATTAGCTATTTTACTTTGAAAAAAATCAAGTAAATGGTTTTCATTATCAAAAGGTAAATAGTATCGAACTAATGATAATAGTGAGTTTGTATCAATAACTATTTTCATAAGTACGCTTCTAATTTTTCTGGTTTAATATTTAATCGTTTACATACTTCGTATTCATTTATAACACCTTCATAAAATGAAGTCTGAATCGTTGAAATAAATAAAGGGGAATTTATTGGTTTAGGAACAGCTCCTCCAATTTTGATTCCTTTTAATTTATCTAATTCTTTTTTTCTATCTTCTTCTGCTATGCGTAATCTATATTGGTTGTCAAAATCTTCCCTTATGTTATTGTATGAAGATTTTGAAATTTTGTTTTCATATAATAAACGAGTGTAAAGTGATAATTTACTTAAATGCGTAAACTTAGAAATATCTTCAATTTCCTGTAAATAATAATCGTTTTGGGAATTTGCGAATTTTATATCGTTAATAAATTTTTCGTAGTTATTAATTAAGAAATAATAAGC
>NZ_RYDJ01000303.1:0-1005 GCF_003970355.1 Flavobacterium bomense
AAACAATGACAAAACAAGTAAATAGTTTTTCATTTGATTGATTTTTGTTAGTTAATGCAGCCAAAGTACAAATATTTTTGATATTAATAAAAAAACACTAAAAAAATTTAATATTATACAATTTCATTATAAATAGTCTTTTTCAAAAACATTAAACTAATTTATGATATTTAGTTAAATTAATGCGATTTGTTATGCGTGCATATAAAATAATATCTTGAAAATGGTGTTTTCATAAAAAATAGACAAAAAAAAAAGCGAGATAAAAACCTCGCTTTGGATGGAAACAGTAGAATATTACTTACTCAACAGTAACTGATTTAGCTAAATTACGCGGCTGATCAACATTACAGCCTCGCATAACGGCAATATGATACGATAATAATTGCAACGGTATTGTAGTGATTAATGGTGATAAAGCATCCGAAGTTTCAGGAATTTCAATGATATAATCTGCCAAACCTCTTACTTGTGTATCTCCTTTTGTAACCACTGCTATGATAATACCGCTACGCGATTTAATTTCTTGAATATTACTAACAATTTTGTCATAATGTCCTTGTTTTGGTGCTATAGCAATAACTGGCATATGCTCATCTATCAAAGCGATTGGACCATGTTTCATTTCGGCCGCAGGATACCCTTCGGCGTGAATATAAGAGATTTCCTTTAGTTTCAATGCGCCTTCGAGCGCAACTGGAAAATTATATCCTCTTCCTAAATACAAACAGTTTTGAGTGTTTTTGAAAATCGCAGCTATTTCTTTCGCTTTTGCATCTGTTTCCAAAGCTTCTTTTACTTTTTCAGGAATAATTTCTAATTCTTGTAAGTATCTATGAAAATCCGTTTTAGACAATGTCCCTTTGGCTTTAGCCAAACGTAACGCCATCATTATCAATACTGTGATTTGCGTAGTAAATGCTTTTGTCGAAGCCACTCCAATTTCTGGACCTGCATGAGTGTGTGAACCTGCGTGTGTTTCTCTAGAAATTGAAGAACCAACCA
>NZ_RYDJ01000304.1:0-1005 GCF_003970355.1 Flavobacterium bomense
GAGGTAACCATCAAGGATAAAACGGTTACTGTTCGCGATTACGGTCGAGGAATTCCCCTTGGAAAAGTGATTGATGTGGTTTCTAAGATGAATACGGGTGGGAAATACGATTCTTTGGCCTTCAAAAAATCCGTCGGTTTGAATGGCGTTGGGACAAAAGCAGTGAATGCTTTGTCCAGTTATTTTCGTGTGGAATCCGTTCGGGATGAAAAACAAAAAGCCGCTGAATTTTCAGGAGGAAATCTGGTTTTGGATGAAGAAATTATCGAAACCACCAAACGTAAAGGAACGAAAGTAACCCTTATTCCCGATGAAACAATTTTCAAAAATTACAAATTCCGTTACGAGTACATCATCAAAATGCTCAAAAACTATTGTTACTTAAACAATGGTTTGACCATATTATTCAACGGCGAAAAATATTTTTCGGAAAATGGATTGAAAGATTTGTTAGAGGAAACCATTAGCGTTGAAGATTTAGAATATCCAATCATTCACCTGAAAGGCGACGACATCGAAATCGCCTTGACACACAGCAAAACACAATATTCCGAAGAATATCACTCCTTTGTAAACGGACAAAATACCACACAAGGAGGAACACATTTGGCTGCTTATCGCGAAGCCATTGTAAAAACCATTCGAGAGTTTTACAACAAACCATTCGAAGCTTCGGATGTTCGAAAGTCCATTGTTACTGCGATTAGCATCAAAGTAATGGAACCGGTTTTCGAATCACAAACCAAGACCAAATTAGGTTCGACCGATATGGGTTCAGATCCAGGAATGCCTTCGGTTCGTACTTTTGTAAATGATTTTGTAAAAAACAAATTAGACAGTTATTTGCATAAAAACCCAACAACTTCCGATGCGTTGTTGCGTAAAATTTTGCAAGCCGAGCGAGAACGTAAAGAACTTTCTGGCATTCGAAAACTAGCTACAGATCGAGCCAAAAAAGCCAATTTGCACAACAAAAAATTAAGAGATTGTCGAGCGCATCTTCCC
>NZ_RYDJ01000305.1:0-1004 GCF_003970355.1 Flavobacterium bomense
TTTTAGAACCTTGTTAGAAAACAGTATGATGTCATTGGCAAAATCCTTTTTCCCTTTGACCGCTTATATGAAAAAAGATCCTGAATTTGGAGCATTTTGGCAAATTATATACGATGAGTTTTTAGAAACTAAACGTTTATTATTAAAAATTGCTGGACATAATGAATTGATGGAAAACTATCCTGACGGAAAAGCTTCGATTGATATAAGAGAGCGTATAGTGTTGCCTTTGTTGACCATACAACAATATGCTTTATTAAGAATTAATGAATTGAACAAGGAGCAAAAACCAGATTTAGATTTGATTCAGACTTATGAAAAGATTGTGACTCGTTCTCTTTTTGGAAATACAAACGCAAGTAGAAACTCAGCTTAAAATATAATTTTAGAGTTTAGATTGTTTCGGAGAAAGATTTAAAAATTAATATATGAATTCAAATCAATTGCCAGTAAATGAATATTCTGAATTCAATGCGACGTATATCAAAGCGATTGAAAATGTAGAATTATTGGAAGAATTAGAAATCAGTTTACACGATTTTATCAAATTTGTTCAGAATATTCCAATGGACAAATTTGATTATCGATACGCCGAAGGCAACTGGACTATCAAGGATCTTATCCAGCATATTATCGATGCCGAACGGATTTTTGGTTATCGTGCTTTGAGAATTTCAAGAAATGACCAAACGGCATTACCTGGATTTGAGGAAAATGATTATGTCGAAAATACGAATGCCAATAGTAGAAGTATTCAAGAATTATTAACTGAATTTTCGGCTGTGAGACATTCTAATTTATTACTTTTCAAAAGTTTCTCGGATGAACAATTGATAAGATTAGGAATTGCATCCAATCATCCAATTTCAGTAAGAGCTATTGGTTTCCTAATTATTGGACATATGAAACACCATCAAAGAGTTTTTCAGGAAAGGTATTTGTAGAATTTACCACAAAGGCACTAAGTCGCAAAGTTTAAAAAAAGTTTATAAATTCGGAAATAA
>NZ_RYDJ01000306.1:0-1003 GCF_003970355.1 Flavobacterium bomense
CTTTTTGGAAAACATGTACTGCTTCTGGTGTCGTTGGCATATTAGCTCCTTCTGAAACACAAATACAACCATTGGCAACAAGCATTTTGGCTTCTTCTTGGTTTAATTCATTTTGTGTGGCACAAGGCAATGCAATATCGCATTTCACTTCCCAAGGACGTTTTCCTGCAAAGTATTTTGCATTAGGATATTTGTTTAAATAATCACTAATTCTTCCTCTTAACTCGTTTTTTATTTCCATTATGTAGGTCAATTTCGTAGCATCAATCCCATCGGCATCATAAATATACCCTGCAGAATCAGACATTGTAACTACTTTACCTCCTAATTGAGTTGCTTTTTCTACAGCATATTGCGCTACGTTTCCTGAACCAGAAACAACTACTGTTTTGCCTGAAAAACTATCACCTTTTGTCACCAACATACTATTGGCAAAATATACATTTCCGTATCCAGTTGCTTCAGGTCGGACTAAAGACCCTCCGAATGAAATTCCTTTTCCAGTTAAAACACCTGTAAATTCATTTCTGAGTCTTTTGTATTGACCAAACATATATCCTACTTCTCTACCACCAACACCAATATCTCCAGCAGGAACATCCGTATTAGAACCAATATGTTTAGACAATTCGGTCATAAAAGCTTGACAAAAACGCATTACCTCATTATCTGATTTCCCTTTTGGATCAAAATCTGCTCCACCTTTTCCACCACCCATAGGCAATGTAGTTAAACTGTTTTTAAAAGTTTGCTCGAAAGCAAGAAATTTCAAAATGCTTAGGTTTACCGAAGGGTGAAAACGAATTCCTCCTTTATAGGGTCCAATGGCTGAATTCATCTGAATTCGATAGCCTCTATTTACTTGTGTCTTACCTATATCATCAATCCAAACCACTCTAAAAATAATGATTCGATCTGATTCGACCATTCTTTCCAAGAGCATTTTGTTTTGGTATTTTTTATTTTCTTCAATAAATGGAATAACAGTTTCAGCAACTTCCAT
>NZ_RYDJ01000307.1:0-1002 GCF_003970355.1 Flavobacterium bomense
GGTCATAATTCGAACCGCATTTTTGCCTTCGGGAGATGGAATGCTGAATTTCTCGGCATTTTTATCCCAGTAATTCAAGAAATCCGAAATTCCTGCTTGGTTGCGCACATCACGTTCCAGAACAATGTCAAGGAAATACTGAACGTATGCATTACCGTTTTGGGATTTCAGAAATTTATTTATTATCGTTTCCACCGATTCATACAGCGATTTTTTTCGAATGTCTTGAAATGAAAGGGAAATATCGAAATTTGTTAACCAATTTTCGAATTCAGTTTCCTGTTTTTTGTCCATTCCTTGGGCAATGAAATCGTGAATTGGCAATTGATCCTGAATGTGTTCAGCAACATAATGAAGAAAATGCGCTTTGGCTTCTAAATCGAAACTATTTTTTAAATATTTTAATAAATAAATAATAAAACGAACCTCGGTTGCATTTTGAATCATCAAGGTTTCCGAGGATAAAAGCGGAATTCCTTGCTCGGTCAAATAATTAGCAACGGCAATTCCGTGACTGCGTTTTCGTGTCAAAATAACAATATCTTTGAGTTCAAAACCTTGCTGTTTTACTTTTTGAATGGTGTTTAAAGTCGCCAATAAATACAATTCGGTTTTATCTAATGCTTCGTCGGATTCGCTTTCTTCTGTTTTTGGAATGAAAGAAATATTCACATAACCACCTGTTTTTGCATTCGTTTTTTGACGGCTATGATTTTGGTATAAATCTTTGTAATCTTCGTGTTCGAATTCGTTAGCCATCAATTGAAAAAATTCGTTATTGAATTCGATTATTTGCGAATAAGAACGGTAATTTTTATCTAAATGTTCTAAAACTTTTTCTGGATTATTAAACGGATTATGCTCTTTACTCAACTCGATAAATTGCTCTGCTTTTCCGCCACGCCAACGGTATATGGATTGCTTTGGATCGCCCACAATCATCAGCGTTCCTTTCTCTCCGTCAATTTCGCTTGATGTGGCATTGTCAATCAACGGAATCAA
>NZ_RYDJ01000308.1:0-1002 GCF_003970355.1 Flavobacterium bomense
TTTTTCTGTTCGACCTGAAATTTTCACAGCATTTATTAAATCGACAGTGCTGGGAAAATTTATGATTTCTTCATTTGCTGCTAATTCATCCTGAAGAGTATAAATGTCTTTTATGGGACTCCCACCAATTCTTCTGGAATAAAACAGGTTTCCCTTAGAAAACAAATCGGTCGCTTCAGTAAAAAAGGATCTATTTTCATCAAATTGTTGTTCGAACGGCTCTAGATTAAGAATGGCTTTATCAAATTTTGTTTGACCAAAATCGGGCACTAATATAGCATCTAGCGTAAAGGCGTCATTAATGCCGTATTTAATATCCATTCCAACTTTAAAAGTACTATCCGAGGCAAAATCATCTTTCTGATAATAAGCAGATGAATAAGGAATAAAGAAGAGACGTGTTGGTGTTTTTATGTTCTCGATTCCCTCTAAAATCCCCGCTTGAACAATCACAGCACCTATTTTGGTGTCCACAAAATTCCAAGTATAACTTTGATCTATCGCACCACGTAAAATATCTCGCTTAAAATTGATACCCCAGGTTTGTTTGATCTCTGTTGAAAAACGAAGCGCGGCATATGGGATGTTCATTTCGACTACCCAGCCAAAATCGGTTATTTTTACTTCGCTATCCCAAATCGCATCCCAATTAAAATCTTCACCTCCTTCTGTAGCCAAACAATCCATTTGAACTCCAGCTGCACTTACAAAAAATCGAAAATCTTGTTGTCCGTCATTATTTCCGTTGATTGAAACCGAAAAAACATCAGCAACACCAAACTCATCTCTATTGGTTAATTCACGAGAAATTTTATTGGGTTCGTCATCGTATAAAACGGCCAAAACATAAACTGCATTATTATCATACAGAACTTTAACCTCTGTTTTTTTACTTTCGCTAATTGGCTTGCCGTTATCAGGCTCAAACATTATAAAATCAGTGGCAATTGGCGCTGTTTTCCATATCTCTTCATTTATTTTGCCATCTATAGTAATGTTTTC
>NZ_RYDJ01000309.1:0-1001 GCF_003970355.1 Flavobacterium bomense
GGATCAATTTTTACCAATTCGGCCAATGGATCAGACAACCTTCTTCCGATAGAAACCGAGCCACGAACGGTCACATCGTAATTTGGAAATTCCTCCCGAGCACTTTTTGATGCCGAATAAACCGATGCTCCTGCTTCTGAAACTATAAATACTTGAACGGGTTTATCGAAAGCGATTTTCTTGATGAAGAATTCTGTTTCTCTCGAAGCCGTTCCGTTTCCGATGGAAATCGCATCAATTTGATACGCATTGACCATAGAACGAATTTTTTTCATCGCCATTGCCGTTTCATTTTGTGGTGCGTTCGGATAAATATTTTCGTTGTAGAGCAAATCGCCTTTTTCGTCCAAACAAACGATTTTACATCCCGAACGAAATCCAGGATCAATAGCCAAAATTCTTTTTTCGCCCAAAGGTGGCGCCAACAATAATTGCCCCAAATTATTAGCAAAAACCTGAATCGAATTGGCATCAGCCTTGGCTTTGGCTTCTTGCAAAGCTTCGTTTGAAATGGCAGGATTTAGCAATCTTTTATAGGAGTCTTCGATGGCTAATTGTACGTGTGGAGTAGTTTTGTTTTGACTTTTTAATATTAATTCGTCAATAATATCATACGCTTCGTTAATATCAACTTCGACTTTAAACTTTATAAAACCTTCATTTTCGGCACGAAGAATTGCCAACAAACGATGCGAAGGTGCTTTTGTCAACGGTTCCGACCAATCAAAATATTGATTGAATTTTTGGGCGTCTTGATCGTCTTTTTTGGTTTTTACAACCTTGGTTGTAATCGTTGCTTTTAGTTGAAAAAGTCTTCGCAACTGTTTACGAACATAAATGTTTTCGTTAATCCATTCGGCGATAATGTCACGTGCACCTTGCAAAGCAGCTTCTTCGTTGATGACGTTTTCATTTATATATTTGGTGGAAATAAAGTCAACATCGTCGTTGTTTTGCGCCATTATTGTTTTGGCTAATGGTTCCAATCCATTTTCACGAGC
>NZ_RYDJ01000030.1:0-5437 GCF_003970355.1 Flavobacterium bomense
GGATGTTACCTTTGCACCCCGCAAAACGCGCAATGTTCCTTGACAGATTGATAAGAAAAGCAGAAGAAAGGGATAAGGAAATTATCTCAAAAAAAACTTCACATTTTTCTTGTTAGTTAAAAAGAAAGTTGTACTTTTGCACCCGCTTCGAGAAACGCTATAACAAGTGTTGATAGAGGTGATAGAAATAAAAGAACACGTTCCTAGACATATTGAATTGACAGCCGTCTTGTCCAAAAGACAAGACAAAAGAATAAGAGTAATAGAATTGAGAGATTTGAAAAAACCACTAGAATTTAGTCGCATAAACAAAGAGAACAGATTTATCTGAACTCACAAATATACGATGAAGAGTTTGATCCTGGCTCAGGATGAACGCTAGCGGCAGGCTTAACACATGCAAGTCGAGGGGTATGTTTCTTCGGAGACAGAGACCGGCGCACGGGTGCGTAACGCGTATGCAATCTACCTTTCACAGAGGGATAGCCCAGAGAAATTTGGATTAATACCTCATAGTATAGTACCTTGGCATCAAGGAACTATTAAAGTCACAACGGTGAAAGATGAGCATGCGTCCCATTAGCTAGTTGGTATGGTAACGGCATACCAAGGCAACGATGGGTAGGGGTCCTGAGAGGGAGATCCCCCACACTGGTACTGAGACACGGACCAGACTCCTACGGGAGGCAGCAGTGAGGAATATTGGACAATGGGCGCAAGCCTGATCCAGCCATGCCGCGTGCAGGATGACGGTCCTATGGATTGTAAACTGCTTTTATACGAGAAGAAACCCTGCTACGTGTAGCAGCTTGACGGTATCGTAAGAATAAGGATCGGCTAACTCCGTGCCAGCAGCCGCGGTAATACGGAGGATCCAAGCGTTATCCGGAATCATTGGGTTTAAAGGGTCCGTAGGCGGTCAGATAAGTCAGTGGTGAAAGCCCATCGCTCAACGGTGGAACGGCCATTGATACTGTCTGACTTGAATTATTAGGAAGTAACTAGAATATGTAGTGTAGCGGTGAAATGCTTAGAGATTACATGGAATACCAATTGCGAAGGCAGGTTACTACTAATATATTGACGCTGATGGACGAAAGCGTGGGTAGCGAACAGGATTAGATACCCTGGTAGTCCACGCCGTAAACGATGGATACTAGCTGTTGGGAGCAATTTCAGTGGCTAAGCGAAAGTGATAAGTATCCCACCTGGGGAGTACGTTCGCAAGAATGAAACTCAAAGGAATTGACGGGGGCCCGCACAAGCGGTGGAGCATGTGGTTTAATTCGATGATACGCGAGGAACCTTACCAAGGCTTAAATGTAGATTGACCGTTTTGGAAACAGAACTTTCGCAAGACAATTTACAAGGTGCTGCATGGTTGTCGTCAGCTCGTGCCGTGAGGTGTCAGGTTAAGTCCTATAACGAGCGCAACCCCTGTTGTTAGTTGCCAGCGAGTGAAGTCGGGAACTCTAACAAGACTGCCAGTGCAAACTGCGAGGAAGGTGGGGATGACGTCAAATCATCACGGCCCTTACGCCTTGGGCTACACACGTGCTACAATGGACGGTACAGAGAGCAGCCACTGGGTGACCAGGAGCGAATCTACAAAACCGTTCTCAGTTCGGATCGGAGTCTGCAACTCGACTCCGTGAAGCTGGAATCGCTAGTAATCGGATATCAGCCATGATCCGGTGAATACGTTCCCGGGCCTTGTACACACCGCCCGTCAAGCCATGGAAGCTGGGGGTGCCTGAAGTCGGTGACCGCAAGGAGCTGCCTAGGGTAAAACTGGTAACTAGGGCTAAGTCGTAACAAGGTAGCCGTACCGGAAGGTGCGGCTGGAACACCTCCTTTCTAGAGCCTTAGTGTTAGTAGCAATACACGCTAGGGAAAGAAGACTAAATATCGAAAAGGAAACAAATATTGACATTATATTACTCTTGCTGTTAGTTCAAATAATATTACAGTCGTAAAGTTGTAAAGTCCAATGTCAAAAGTCAAGTACTTTCGACTTTAAGACCTTCGGCTTTAGATATAAGTATAAAGAGTGTCTCGTAGCTCAGCTGGTTAGAGTACTACACTGATAATGTAGGGGTCGACAGTTCGAGTCTGTCCGAGACAACTATTTAACTTAAAAAAAGAAGAAATTCTAGAGTTGAGAAATCGCGATATATCGTTATTCGTAATTCACAATTCATAATTAAAAAAGATTGGGGAATTAGCTCAGCTGGCTAGAGCGCCTGCCTTGCACGCAGGAGGTCAACGGTTCGACTCCGTTATTCTCCACAAAAAGAGTGATCAGCTTACAGTGATCAGTACTCAGTTTCGACTGAATACTAAAAACTGAACACTGAACACTACTTTAAAGTTCATTGACATATTGAGATAAGAAAATAATAAAAAGTAGAAAGCATTTTTTGCTTGTTTATTTATAGACAAGTGAAAGAAACGGCATTCTTAATTGAATGTTGGTACAATAAGCAAAATAAGGGCGTATGGGGGATGCCTTGGCTCTCAGAGGCGATGAAGGGCGTGATAAGCTGCGAAAAGCTACGGGGATTGGCACACACGATATGATCCGTAGATACCCGAATGGGGCAACCCACTATGTTGAAGACATAGTACACCGATAGGTGGGCAAACCCGCTGAACTGAAACATCTAAGTAGGCGGAGGAGAAGAAAACAAAAGTGATTCCGTAAGTAGTGGCGAGCGAACGCGGATTAGCCCAAACCAAAGATGTTACGGCATTTTTGGGGTTGTAGGACCACGATATTTGTTGCGGATAGAATTAGAATCTACTGGAAAGTAGGGCCAAAGAAGGTGATAGCCCTGTATAAGTAATAGAAGATAACGATAGTGGTATCCTGAGTAGGGCGGGACACGAGAAATCCTGTCTGAATTTGGCGGGACCATCCGCTAAGGCTAAATACTCCTGAGAGACCGATAGTGAACCAGTACCGTGAGGGAAAGGTGAAAAGAACCGTGAATAACGGAGTGAAATAGATCCTGAAACCATACGCTTACAAGCGGTCGGAGCCCTTTCGTGGGGTGACGGCGTGCCTTTTGCATAATGAGCCTACGAGTTAACGTTGCTGGCAAGGATAAGTGGTTAAGCCACGGATCCGTAGCGAAAGCGAGTCTGAATAGGGCGCTTTAGTCAGTAGTGTTAGACGCGAAACCGTGTGATCTACCCATGGGCAGGTTGAAGCTGTGGTAACACATAGTGGAGGACCGAACCGGTTGACGTTGAAAAGTCTTCGGATGACCTGTGGGTAGGGGTGAAAGGCCAATCAAACTCGGAAATAGCTCGTACTCCCCGAAATGCATTTAGGTGCAGCGTTATGGTTAAAGTTATATAGAGGTAGAGCTACTGATTGGATGCGGGGGCTTCACCGCCTACCAATTCCTGACAAACTCCGAATGCTATATAATGTTTCATAACAGTGAGGGCTTGGGTGCTAAGGTCCAAGTCCGAGAGGGAAAGAACCCAGACCATCAGCTAAGGTCCCCAAATATACGCTAAGTTGAAAGAACGAGGTTTGTCTGCCCAGACAGCTAGGATGTTGGCTTGGAAGCAGCCATTCATTTAAAGAGTGCGTAACAGCTCACTAGTCGAGCGGACGAGCATGGATAATAATCGGGCATAAGCGTATTACCGAAGCTATGGATTTACAATTAATTGTAAGTGGTAGGGGAGCATTCTCACAGGGTAGAAGGTGTATCGTAAGGTATGCTGGACCGGTGAGAAAAGAAAATGTAGGCATAAGTAACGATAATGCGGGCGAGAAACCCGCACACCGAAAGACTAAGGTTTCCACAGCTATGCTAATCAGCTGTGGGTTAGTCGGGACCTAAGGCGAACCCGAAAGGGACAGTCGATGGACAACGGGTTAATATTCCCGTACTAGTTATTACTGTGATGGGGTGACGGAGTGATGAAAGCGCCGCGAACTGACGGAATAGTTCGTTGAAGTACCTACCTATAAGCTGCGCAGGCAAATCCACGCGGCTTGGGGAAATACGATAGTACTCGGAGACTTCGGTTGAAGAGATAGTGCGCCTAAGGGCTTCCAAGAAAAACCTCTAAACTTCAGGTAATAAGTACCCGTACCGCAAACCGACACAGGTAGTCGAGGAGAGAATCCTAAGGTGCTCGAGAGATTCATGGCTAAGGAATTAGGCAAAATAGACCCGTAACTTCGGGAGAAGGGTCGCCTCGTAGCAATACGAGGCCGCAGTGAAGAGGTCCAGGCGACTGTTTATCAAAAACACAGGGCTCTGCAAAATCGTAAGATGAAGTATAGGGCCTGACACCTGCCCGGTGCTGGAAGGTTAAGTGGAGATGTTATCTTCGGAGAAGCATTGAAATGAAGCCCCAGTAAACGGCGGCCGTAACTATAACGGTCCTAAGGTAGCGAAATTCCTTGTCGGGTAAGTTCCGACCTGCACGAATGGTGTAACGATCTGGACACTGTCTCAGCCATGAGCTCGGTGAAATTGTAGTAGCGGTGAAGATGCCGCTTACCCGCAGTGGGACGAAAAGACCCTGTGCACCTTTACTATAGCTTAGTATTGACCTTGGATAAATGATGTGTAGGATAGGTTGGAGACTGTGAAGTGGCGTCGCTAGGCGTTGTGGAGTCATTGTTGAAATACAACCCTTTGTTTATCTAGGGCCTAACCCCGCTATGCGGGGGACATTGCTTGGTGGGTAGTTTGACTGGGGTGGTCGCCTCCAAAAGAGTAACGGAGGCTTCTAAAGGTTCCCTCAGTACGCTTGGTAACCGTGCGTAGAGTGCAATGGCATAAGGGAGCTTGACTGAGAGACATACAGGTCGATCAGGTACGAAAGTAGAGCATAGTGATCCGGTGGTTCCGCATGGAAGGGCCATCGCTCAAAGGATAAAAGGTACGCCGGGGATAACAGGCTGATCTCCCCCAAGAGCTCATATCGACGGGGGGGTTTGGCACCTCGATGTCGGCTCGTCACATCCTGGGGCTGGAGAAGGTCCCAAGGGTTGGGCTGTTCGCCCATTAAAGTGGCACGCGAGCTGGGTTCAGAACGTCGTGAGACAGTTCGGTCTCTATCTACTGTGGGCGCAAGAAATTTGAGTGGATCTGATTCTAGTACGAGAGGACCGAATTGGACAAACCTCTAGTGTATCTGTTGTCACGCCAGTGGCATCGCAGAGTAGCTACGTTTGGAAGGGATAAGCGCTGAAAGCATATAAGCGCGAAACCCACCACAAGATGAGATTTCTTTTAAGGGTCGTAGGAGATGACTACGTTGATAGGCTATAGATGTAAAGGCAGTAATGTCATAGTCGAGTAGTACTAATAACCCGTAAGCTTATGTACGCTTTTCCTGCCGAGCAATCGGCAGGAAGAAACTTTCTAATACTTTTTATTTTCTTTATCTCAGTATGTTAAGA
>NZ_RYDJ01000031.1:0-4987 GCF_003970355.1 Flavobacterium bomense
TTGCGGACTTGTTTCATAGGCTAAAATTAAGATTATTTCTTAACTTAATGTGATGGCTAAGTTAGCATGTCCACTTTGCTTCTTCTAAAAATGAATGTGATAATCATTTAGCTAAAATATAAAGAAGAAATTAAATGTAGATACAATGATAACAACCTTTAACAAACTAGGCAGTTATTAAGTAATACTTGTTAAAATCCACGAAGTAAGCTCTATAGATTTATAGATTTCTGGTTTTTTGGCATATTCACATTATCGATTACATCAAAAACTTTTTTATCCAAATGATACATCTTTGGATCTCGCTTGAGGCGAGGAGGACTATAAAAAGAACCAAACTATCCAACATTTGCAATAATAAGTACTACTCCGTCAATATTTATTGTGTGGTAAAGCGAAAAAGAAGTTTTTATTATTTCAGATGGATTTTGAATCCTCTTTATTGACGCTATCCTAAAAAACTACAGATAATATCATTTATTAACATTGAATTCTAAAATATAATTTCAATTGTAGTGCTGTTTCCTGTACTTGAGGTGATTTTTATTTCTCCATTTAATGATTTGGTTCTGTCTTTAATGTTCTTCAGTCCGATACCCTGTTTTACCTTTTCTGGATTGAAACCAATACCATTATCCCAAACGCGAATCGTTATTTTGTTAGCAGTTTTCAAAAGCATAATATGACATCTTTCTGCTTTTGAGTATTTATTAACATTTTGAATTGCTTCTTGTATGATACGATAAATATGTATTTTATAATCACTTGAAACCAACGACCAATCAATGTATTTATCCACTGATAGGTCAAACTTTGTATTGTTTTGATTTTTCTGAGACTCTACTAAAGTTGTTATAATTTCGGGTAAAGTTTTATCTTCAAAAAGCAAGTTTTGTGTCAAATCATGTGAAACCCGTCTGATTTCATTCTCTGTTTTTTCTAACTCTTTTACTAATTGTTCTTTTTTATCTATTTGGTTTGGATCCAATTGAATTAGATTAAACCGAGTAGTGAAGATACTATTTACAATTCCATCGTGTAATTCCTTGGCTATCCGGTTTCTTTCCTCGGTGCGAGCTTGTTCTGTTTCGGATTGCTGATGTAGCATCAATTGGTATATTTTTTCATTGGCTTCTTGCTGTTTCTTGATAAAAAACAACTCTTTATTTTTAGATTTCAGACGGTAAATGACAAAAAAGACTCCTAACAAAAACAGAATGAGCCCGTATCCGAAAATAATATTAGTATTCCTCTTTGATAAAATTTCATTTTTTTCTTCTATTTGATCTGTTTCATAAGCAATTCGAGCAAATTTATTTCTAGTTAGCCTCTCCAGTTTTTGAATACTGTCGTTAATCTTAATGTATAATTTAGAATAATAGATTTTGTTTTTGGAGTCGTTCTGCATTAATAATTTTAGGGATTGAATCGCATTCGGACTGCTTTTTATTTTTTTGGATAATATATATCCTTCTTTTAGATACGGCAATGCTTTTGTAGTATCTTTCATGTATAAGTAATATTCCCCTATATTTATTTTACTTGATACAACACCCACCTTAAAATGCAGACTATCTCTTATTCTTAACGACTCAAATAAAAGATGAGTAACACCATTAAATTTATTAGCTTTCATTTTAGAATATGCAAGATTATCTAATAACATTGCATAAGATTGGGGGTGATTCTGTTTTAAATTTTTTGTTTGTAAAGCCTTGTTGTATAAACCAATTGCTTCTTTGTAATTTTTTATTTTTTCATAGACTCTTCCCATATTATTAATAATGGCAATTCTAGATCTTTCAATTTTATCTTTTGGATAATTTTCTTTTTCCAATTTATCTAATTGTCTTTGAGCTAAATCGAAATATTCTAAGGATTTTTCACTGTTATTTAATTCCTTTAATGAAAGGGCCAATAAATTATAGCTTTCGTATATTAGTCTTGTGTTAGTGGTTTTTAAAAGTAATCTTAAAGCATTCACTGTTTCTATTTCACTAGAGGTAAAGTTTCCTGCATCAAAAAGTATTCCCGCTTTGTATAGTGCTGTTTTACCAGAGTTCAAGGTGTCTTTATTTTTACTGTATATCTTTTCAGATTGAGAATAATAACTGAAAGCGCTGTCTAACTGTGATTTATTTTCGTGATAATCACCAATGTAGTAGAGTGACTTAGCTATATGGACTGTATCTTTATCTTTTATTGCCCAATCATTAACTTTCCTAGTTACTTTTAAAAATTTATCATATTTCCCTATACTATAATAACTACTTGCTACTTTAAAGCATAGATTTCTGTTTATAGAATCATCATCCTGCTCTAGTAAATATAGATAAAGGGAATCTAAAGTTTTTTGCTTATCTTTTGGTTTTGATTGATCCAATTTTTTTAAGATAATTGCTACTTTATTTTTATATTCCACATTATCCGTTTTTTTCTGACATGCAATAATCAGAAAAATGAAATTCAATAACACTATTATTTTATATTTCGTTTTCAATTCTTGGATAAAATTTTTAAGGTTTTACCAAAAATAAATATTAAAAACCAGATAATGATTTTTTATTATCTGGTTTTTAGTTTGAAAAAATCATCCCTGAGTTTTATCCTTATCATCTTCTCCTGGAAGAATGTCTGTTTCTACAGGATAAACATCTGTTGTTTCTGATATTGGAATTTGATTGGAATTTATTGCGTTTTCGTTTTTAATGTCGTCAACACTATCTGTTGTGCATGAAGATATTAAGATAACAGCAGTAATACAGCCGATAGTAAATAATAGTTTTTTCATAAAAAATGTTTAAAAGAGTTAGAAATAGTTTAGGATTAATTGTAAAAGACAATTTTCTTTTATTATGTTTGATAAGAATTATCCTTAATATTATTTTGAGTTTAATTTTATATGTTAGGCTTTGATTCTGTTTGGTGGCACTAACACAAAATCAAATCGGAAAATTTTGAAAGGGATCCAAAGAGGGACAAGCAATGGTAGCATTGTCATTAAGAATAGAATACCACATATAATTACATTAAAATTAAGGATGTGTAATGTTAAGAGAAACTCAATTTTTTTTGTTGCAGAAAAACTGCCTATTTTGTTAAAGTTAAATAGTGAAATTAATGAATATATTTATAGTAGATGATCATCCCATGACGGTAGAGGGGTATATTAATGCTCTTACAAGTGTCTCTTTCGAAACTCAAACCGTCTATACAAAGGCACATAATTGTAAAGATGCTTACCTTATCATGTCAAGAAAAACTTCTTTTAAGCAATTATTTGATATTGCCATCATTGATAAAGGCTTACCCAGTTATGAATTAAAATCTATTTTATCTGGTAGTGATTTAGCTGTTTTGATACAAGAAAAAATGCCTAATTGTAAAATTATTATGATTACCGCGCATACGGAAGTTATCATTGTGTATGGCATTGTTAAGAAAGTACGTCCTGACGGACTCATTATAAAAAATGACCTTACTCCAGAGAAATTGCAGCAAGCAGTAATAGAAGTAATGCAAGGCAACCAATACCATAGTCCCATGGTAAAAAGCTGTATCAATGAAATATGGAAAAAAGAGTTAATGATTGAAGATTATAACCGTCAAATACTTTTATATTTATCAAAGGGATTCAAAACAAAAGAGTTGGAGGGAATAATTCATCTATCCACAAGTGCTATACAAAAGCGGATTATCCGTATGAAAAACGTTTTTGATGTAACGGATGACTCCAGTCTTGTGAAAGAAGCCATTAAACAAGGATTCATTTAAAACTTTTAGTTTTTAACATAATTATCTCACTTCTTCAACACCAAATATGCCAGTCGAGGATCACATAACAAACGTTCGATTTCAGATTGCATGATCTCTTGAATATCCTGTTTAATCTGCAGATAATTCCGTTGCACCATTGCAGTATCAATCTTCCGAATTACCGCAATATCTTTATAATTATCTTCTTCTTTTTTTAGTGCTTCATGGTCATTGACTATTTCACAATGAAACGATTTTAATTCAATTTTGCAATTAGGATCATCGGTCACCATTCCTACAAATTCGCCAGAACTTAAAGAAGAAATTTTAGAAGGAGGAACAGCTGACTCTAATTGTTTGGAACGGCTGATGGAAGTGTCACCACTATTTATAGATAGGCTTTCTCGGTCCTGCATAATTTTTCCAAAACGTTCTGACAATTGCTTGGCCGTGTCACCAGTTACCTGACCGCTCACAATGTTTCCAGTGATGTTCATAATCACATCCGCTTGTTCACGACCATAATCTTTACGAAGCTGACTAAAGTCTTGAATCCCCAAACAGGTAGCTACTTTATTGCTTCGGGCTGTGGCAATCAGACTGTCCATATTGTTGAGATAGATAGTAGGAAATTCATCAAAGATCAGACTGCTTTTTAGTTTTCCTTTTTGATTAACAAGTTTTACCAAACGAGAAACATATAGGGACAACACCTCTCCATAAATTTGTATCTTTTGAGGATTATTTCCCATGCACACGATCTTGGGTTCGGCCGGATTATTAATGTCTAAAGTAAAGTCATTTCCGGATAATACATAATACAATTGAGGTGAAGAAAGTCGAGCCATGGCTATCTTAGCGGAAGCAATTTGTCCTTCCAGTTGTTCCATGGCATCATTAAGATAGGCGTTTATAAATGGATTAATGAGGACCTCAATTTCCTTCTCTGTGCGCAATATCGTAAACAGACTGTCATAGTCGAGCTGCATGAGTTCAATAACATGGGGAAGTGTACAGAATTGGCCTTTGGATAGGCTTCATTTCAGAAGGCAATACTTACGAACACCTTAAATTACGATTAGATGAATTACATTTATTAGATTGTGATGTTATTGTTTGTGCATCCAGAACTAGATTATCATCGTATTCTGCTGTATGGGAATTTATAAATTTACATAATACAGTAAGATTAACATATTTGCATCGTTTTATTGATGTTCTATTTCCAGCT
>NZ_RYDJ01000032.1:0-3548 GCF_003970355.1 Flavobacterium bomense
TTTGAAGTTGCTGTTTTTTGAAATAAATATATAATCTATGCATTCTGTCACGGGTTCATTGTGTTTAAAATCATTGAATGTTCCGGTGGGTCCAAAAGGTTTTTCTCTTGAAATTTCCCTTGTGTCTAACATTTCTTTTTTTAGAGAAATAATCCGCTCTTCTTTTGGTTTTGAATTAAAATCACCCATAAAAATCACGGGATATTTTTTTGTATTCAGTGACGCTATTTTCGAAAGAATGAGTTGAATTCCGTTTGTCCTAGCCAATTCTCCCATATGATCTAAATGGGTATTGAAAACCCAAAAGCTGGTTTTTGTTTTCAAATCTTTAAATAAAGCATAGGTGCACACCCTATTGAATGCTGCATCCCAACCCTTAGAAATTTTATCTGGGGTTTCTGATAACCAAACAGTGCTATTTTGTACTACTTTGAAACGCTTTTTTTTATAATAAATATTCGAAGATTCGCCTTGGTTTACACCATCTCTTCCGATGCCAATTACATTATATTGAGATAGGGCAGCAGCTATATCAATAACTTGATTGGGTTTTGCTTCTTGAACTCCAAAAATATCGGGTTCGTAAAAATGTAGTTGCGATGTTAAAAACTCTTTTCGATTTGACCATTTATTTTCTCCATCACTCTCAATGTCTAAACGGATGTTGTAGGTCATTAACTTTACTGATTGTGCATTCCCTAAAAAGAGAAAGAATAGTATCATTAAAGTCCATGAATATTTCATTTGAATATCGTAAATGTGAGTAAAGAAAACTGAAAAAGATGATTTGGGGTTTAAAACATTTTGTTTTCATTATTGCTTCTGTTAAGGGAAACAGAAGCAAATAATGAAAAGCTAACTAACCAAAACCATTAATTATAAACTCTAATGTAATCTACTTGCAAGGTAGAAGAAGTAAAATTCGGATCTACAGGTCCTCCCCAAACTCCTCCCATTGCTAAATTTACAATTAAGTAAAAATTTTTGTTGAATGGAAATTTATCTGAATTTACGAAAGTGTAATAAACCACATCATCAACAGAAAATTTTATATAATCTGCACGCCAATCTGCTGTATAAATATGAAATTCTGTGTTGTCATTTGGTACCTTAATAGTGCTTGTATCTGGTGTATTTCCAGAACGTCCAGGCGAGTGTAAAGAAGAATGATTTTGGTTCGGATTTTTCCCAACAGAATCTAAAATATCTCTCTCACCCCAAGCAGGCCAACCAACACTGCCAATATTACTACCGAGCATCCAGACTGCGGGCCAAGTCCCAACTCCTGTAGGTACTTTTGCTCTAATTACTATTTTGCCATAAGTAAAATCAAATTTTCCATTGGATTCTAATCTAGCTGAAGTAAAGTCTCCTTTTCCATATTTTTCTCGGATAGCTTTTATTTTCAAAACGCCCCCTTCTATAATTACGTTTTCTGGACGATTGGTATAGGATTGAAGTTCGTTATTAACACGCCCTGGATCCCATAATTGAAGAGCCCATTTATTACTATCTGGAGCGCCATCTATATTAAATTCGTCGCCCCAAACTTGGATAGTAGCAACAAAAACTACAATTGATTTTGTAGCGGTAAAATATTTTAAACCATTGAAAACGGTAACATCTATAGTGTAAGTTTTTGTTCCACTTGATTTATACGTATGCGTAATTGTTCCGGTAGTGGTTTCTGCTATTTCACCGTCACCAAATACAATTTTATAAGATACTCCACTACTAGGTGTAATATTAAATTTCACCAATCCATTTCCATCGCCATTTAGCATTTGAACAGTAGTTCCTACTATTTCGGTGTTTATTGCAACATTTATTTTTGGATTGTCTGGGGTTTTACCACCTCCGCTATCGCCAGAGCTACAGCTTATTAAAACACACAACAGTAACGTTGGAAAAACGAGAATTTTTTTAAACATTTTTATTATTTGGATTGAATTTTATTCAGGAAATAACTTAAAAATAATTTTAACCAATACCGTTTTAGTTCTTAGTTAAGATTACTTTTCTTTGGATTATTTAAAAATAAAATTTTGTTAGAATAAGTAGTAATCAATTTAAAATTTCTTATAAATTGCTATTATTATAAAACTAAAAAATTTGTTATTCAAAAAAGGGAAGCATTATAACTTCCCTTTTTGATAACATATTAATTCACTAATTCACTATAGCGGTTTGAAAACAAAAGTCCAACCTGTGCCATTTGCTTCGTTATTGCTTAAATAAAGAACCATTTTAGTTGGTGTAAGTTCAATAATTTGATATACACCATCTTTGTTTCCAGCTGAATAACCTAACATTTTTGATCCAGTAATAATCAATTTTTTATTAGGCACATCTAATACAAAACTTCCTTTTTTAGGTGTAGCAGAAGTAGTTTCATAATGGTTGAAATTGGCCGCCCCATTTAAATCGAAGTGCATTTTTCCACCTGCATCAGAAGGAGGACAACAATTATTTGCATCCCACCAAGCTCCCATTGCGCCATCAGGGTTGTTTGGAGCAGACATGAACCACCATAGATTTACAGCTCTATCAAAAACCCAAGTTTTACCTGTAGCAGTGTTATTACTTACTAAATCATACCAATCTTGATTTAAAGGTGTATCTAGTTTGTCGATTTGAACATCAATAGTTTTTGAGAAGAATTGTGAACCTAAAGTACCTACATAAGTAAATGTGTTTTTTCCTGGTATAGGATAAACAACTGTTACTTCATTCGTTAGGGCTTTTCCTAAGTTAAAATTCCAATATCCTGTAATGCCAGGTGTAACCATTTTAAGAGTTACCTTATTTCCGCCTGGGGTACTTTGGGTAGCTACTAATTGAACACCCTCAACATTAGTAGAGTCTACTAAGCTTGTTTCATCTACTATAGGTTCGCAAGCCGAAAAAATCAGCATAAACGAAGCTAGTAAAAGATACATTATTTTAATATTTTTCATAATTATATTTTTTTGTAAAGATAGGTATTTTAATTTCTTCCTTTTTCATTTGGATATAAAGTTGGCAAGGGTTCACTTTGCCATAATTCTTTGGTTTCCACGTCCATTATAGTTAATGGGCCTTTAAATGCTGCTCCAGTATCTACATTCCAAACATTGACCATATTTACTGGAGTGGTTTTGCCAATTCTAGAAACAGGCGTGTGACCAATGTAGATTTCGTTGTATAATGTCAATCGTTTTGGATATAGTAAATCATCTTTTTTCATCTTTTTGTCCAATGCCAATGCGGTTTCCCATAACGTTCTGTCCCAATAAAACAATCTCGGAAAATATTCATAATCCACACCATTCATATTGGTAAAACCAGCGTGTATAAACAACCGATTTTGTTCATCAAGATGAAAATTCTGCAATGATTGTATAAATTCGATATGGCTTTTAATCGTTTCGGCACTAACATTGGCATAAGCCAAAACGGTTGATTCTCCACCATGATGGTACCATAAAGGATTATCCTTGGTTTTTGTTAGCCAATCTAATAATAATTCATCGTGGTTGCCAAGGATGAAAATGCAATTGTGCGTCGTT
>NZ_RYDJ01000033.1:0-2795 GCF_003970355.1 Flavobacterium bomense
CAAGGTTTGTGTAATGGTTTTGCACAATCCCAAACAGACAAAGAGGCAATTAAAAAATTTATTTATTTCATAGTTTTAAAATTTAAATTGTTTTTTGTTAATTTTAACTTTGTAAAATACACTCTAAATTTTCACATCTACAATACCTACAAATAGGCATATTTCAAATCATAAAATAAAATATTTAACCTAATTATCGAGCTTGAGTTTTTTTCATGATGGAGACTATTGTAGAAGTTTAAATACCTAGATATAAAATTCGGCAAAGGGTCTCATAACAAAATTTGTTTTAAATTCAAATTTTAGAAATTAAAACAAAAAAAAAAACGCCTGATTAAATTAGACTGAACCCAAAAGTTTGGACAAATTTATAATTAATTTTGATAATAATGAGCTCGATATTTTATCGGGCTCATTTTGTTTAAATTAGACTTACTTCTGTCGTTATTATAATAGTTTATATATTCTTTGATTTCCATTTTTAATTGTTCAATTGAGGTGTATTTTTTTAGATAAAACAGCTCAGATTTTAATATTCCAAAGAAATTTTCAATAATTGCATTATCCAGACAATTTCCTTTTCTAGACATACTTTGTATGATACCTTTTTCTTTCAATTGATTTTGATATCTTTTCATTTGATATTGCCAGCCTTGATCTGAATGTAGAATTAGGTTTGTATTGTTTGGTATTTTCTTAAAAGCTTTATTTAACATCATTACAACTTGATTAAACACTGGTCGTTCTGTGAGTTCATAACTGATTATTTCTTGATTAAATAAATCAATAATAGGCGATAAATACAATTTATGACCAGAGACATTAAACTCGGTTATATCGGTTGCCCATTTCTGATTTGGTGCGGTTGCTTTAAATTTCCTCTCTAAAATATTTGGTGCAATTTTACCCTGTTCGCCTTTATATGATTTATATTTCTTTACTCTAATTAAACTTTTTAGCCCTAATAATTTCATCAATCTTAAAACAGTTTTATGATTTATAATTATTGCTTTGCTATTGAGTTCATCAGTAATTCGTCTGTATCCATAACGTCCTTTATGCTTGTGATAAATGGATGTTATTAACTCTTTCATCACTTGATATTTATCGGCTGATTTAACCTTTTTTTGATGATAGTAAAAATTACTCCGTGCCATATTGGTTTGATTTAAAAGTAAATTCAAATCAAATTTATGCCTTAATTCCATTATGACTTGCGCTTTCTGGCTTTCTCTTCTGCTTGAATTAAGGCTTGCAACTTTTTTAGCAATTCGTTCTCACAACGCAATGCTTCATTCTCTAAAAGAAGTTCTTCTTCTCTTGTTAGTGGTTTGTCGGATTTTCTCTTTTTACGTTTATTGGTATCCATAGATTTTGGTTTGCCTCTGGTTTTTGGGTATAAGCCTACTAAACCAAAATTAGCAAAATCTTTCTTCCATTTTACAATAATACTTGTATCGGGGATATTAAATTTTATACTTGTTTCGCGCAAAGACAATAAATCTTTGTCAATTGCTTTTAATACTTTCAATTTAAAATCTAACGAATAACTTTGATTCTTTCTTGGTAACAAACTAATGGCACCATACTCTTTATAAAATCCAACCCATTTACGAATATTAGATCTACTTAAACCTTTTTGAGCGGAAACATAGTCCCAAGAATAATGTTTCTCTACTACTAATTTTACACATTCAAGTTTAAATGTGTAATCATACTTGACTTTTCTTTCCATAAAAATACCCCCAAATAGTGTCTAACTTTTTGGGGGCAGTCTATATTGAGAGGGCATTTTTTATATAAAAATTTCAGTTAAACTATTTACCCAAAAGTAATAATTCATTCACAACTATTTCTGTGATGTATCTCTTTTCACCGTTTTTATCATCATAACTTCTGTGGG
Source organism: Flavobacterium bomense (assembly GCF_003970355.1). Taxonomy (NCBI): domain Bacteria; kingdom Pseudomonadati; phylum Bacteroidota; class Flavobacteriia; order Flavobacteriales; family Flavobacteriaceae; genus Flavobacterium; species Flavobacterium bomense. Next base: position 1,904 of record NZ_RYDJ01000033.1, read on the forward strand.
TTAATTTTCCTTCGATTCCGATTTGGAGGCCCTTGGTCACATATTTTTCGATAAGGTCGGCCGTTTTCCCCCAGGCAACGACTTTGTGCCATTCGGTTTGTTCTACTTTTTCTCCTTTGTCATTTTTGTAACTATCGTTAGTAGCGATGGTTAAATTGGCTAATTTTTTTCCTCCATCAAAAGTTTTGATTTCTGGATCATTCCCTACGTTTCCGATTAACTGTACTGTGTTTTTCATTGCATTCATGGCGTGTAAAATTTAAATTGTTTATATATAGTTTGTTGAATTGTTCGTTCAAATCAACAGGGCAAAGATGCGACAGCTCAAAAACTTTATTCGGTTGATAACTATTTACTTTCGGTTGTAACTATTTGTAACCGTTTGTAAATGGAAATTATTTAGTATATTTGATTGATTTTTAAAGAATTATTAATTTTTAGAAGACTCAAACAATTTTTAATAAAAACGATTAAAAAGAATGATTTATAAAATATTAAAATTTACCGACCTTCATTCTGGAGAAGAAGACAAACAAAAAGTTTTAGAAAATGTAAAATCTAATATCTCTTTTCGAGGTTCAAACTTATGGATATTAGCCTGCGCCATTGTAGTCGCTTCGATCGGGTTGAATGTAAATTCGACAGCCGTAATTATTGGTGCAATGCTTATTTCTCCATTGATGGGGCCAATCATTGGTGCTGGCTTTGGACTCGGAATGTATGATTCTGAATTGGTAAAAAAATCTTTAAAAAACCTTATAATAGCTACAATCGTTAGTTTAGTAGTCTCAACAACTTACTTTTATTTAAGTCCTTTTAAAGAAACCCAATCTGAATTACTGGCGAGAACATCCCCAAATATTTATGATGTTTTGATTGCTTTTTTTGGGGG
>NZ_RYDJ01000034.1:0-2668 GCF_003970355.1 Flavobacterium bomense
ATAAATGTATTTGCATCAATTACAGATGAATATGGATTTCCGACTGAATTATAGGAACGTGGCGCATCAATATAACTTAAGGTTACAGGAACATCTCCATTATTAGGTACTCCAGTAAATACTCCAGAGTAAGCCAAACTAGCTGTACCAGCATCATATCCAGTTAAAGCTTCAGTATTAGGCATACGTATCAAATAACCTGTTCCAGCAGTAAAGTTGGTTACGGTAGGGGTTTCAATTGCACTATACGCACCTTTTATACCTCCGGTATTATAAGTCGTATCAAATGTATAAAAACGACTTGGTGATTGTGATGTCAATGGAGAGAAATCTTCTAAATTCTGATTTGCAACAGGTGATGACCACAAAGTATAATCTAAACGATATAAAGAATTACTGTTTCGTTTTACAGTAATAACGCCTGTATTTGACACATTATTTACTTGAATTAAGTTGGCATTATTTTCGACAACAAGGCTACCATTATTTATTACCTCATTTTGAACAACAATATTTGTTCCTGAATTAATAATCAAGGAACCTCTTGCTTTAACGGTTACTTTTTTGGCTGAAAATGTACCGTTTGTTGTTGTACTGTAACTATCATTTATTACTACTTTTAATGATGCTGTTGGCGTTAGTGCATCATTCCACGCGGCAGTTTCCCATACGGCTGCTAATTCAAAATCTAAACTATTCAAAATAAAAGGAGTATTGTTTTTTGTCCAATTTACTGGGTCATTAACCAATGTTTTGTATGCAGAAAATGATGATTTTTCATCTTTAAGAGCTAAAGATCCGCTATATTCAACATTATCAAAATCGCCAGTTACAATATTACCATTTGTCACATTTAATGCTGTTGGTAAATACGAACTGTTTGAAGTAACCGTTCCCGTTGTTAACCAAGCCAAGTTTGACAAACCATAAATAAAATTTGGACTAACTCCAGATCCTTCATACATAAAAAGATTTTCTCCAGAGGCCGACAAACCGTCCAAAGCACCAGTAACAGATCCAAAATCAGCTGACAAAGAAGCAGTTAATGTATTTATGTAAATTACTGTGCCTACTGGAACAATGTTTCCAGTATTGTTTTTCCAAACCAATGAAGTACCTTCATTCACTAATAATGCTGCACCATCCCAAGCATTATCTGTAAAAATCAATTCAGCATCCACAGGAATTGGTACCCAGTTTACAAACGAAATTCCATCTGGTGTGTCATTAGACAATGCAGTAATACTAATATCTCCAACTCCAAAGTTAAGGGCTACAGCTTTAGCGGTAATCCCAAAAGTATAAGTTGAATCTGTTGGGTCATCGTTATTAAGATTTACTGTATCTGCAAAAGTCCCTGCAACTGCACTGTTGAAAGTTAAAGTAAATGTAGTAGAACCACCAGCCAGGACTGTTGCAGGAAGTGAAATACCCCCGATAGTATATTTGGTTGCACCAACATTCATCAAAATAGTATTAACGGTTAGATTTCCCGTTCCTGTATTTTCTATTGTGTAGGTTTTAACCACATTTGTGTTGTTAGCTGCATTTCCAAAATCGGTATGGTCGGCGGTGCTCGGTGTTGTGTCTCCAACTACAATAGTAGTATTATTCCCTTTTAAAGAAATGTTTGGCGTTGGTGCTTGTGCTATTGCTTTGATGGCAAAATTATAAACACCCTCGTCTGAATCATTACTTAATACTTCAATAACATCATCAAAAGTTGACGCTGTTAAACTATTGAAAGTAACCGAAAAAGTAGTTGAGCTTCCCGTTGGAATTGTAGTTAATACTGGTTGCGTAATTGCAAACACTGTAGTTCCCAATGATTTTTGAACATATGGTGCTGTTAAAACTAAATCGGAAGAACCTGTATTTTCTATAGTACAGGTTTTTGTAACCTTTGTGTTTCTAGCCACTGTGCCAAAATCAGTAGCATTAGTTATAGATGCTGGAGTTGCTCCATCTACAATTGAAACAGCATTACCTTTTACGTTAATTTCTGGACCAGATGAATATACAATTCCTGATATTGAAATATCGTCAATTCCAACTCCAATAGAATTTGATGTTCCTCCAACTGTAAATCTTATTTTAACTTGAGTACCACTATAAGCGCTTATATCAAAAGCTGTTTGTGCCGATAAGGTTGAACTAGTTGGCGTTCTTGTTCCTAAACTAGTCCAATTGGTTCCATTATCAATAGAAATCCATACTGTTAAAATGATTTCGGCAGCTGTACTGCCTCCAAATGTTCTTACCTTAAAATTCAAAGTTTCGTTTGTGTAACTATTAAAATCCATTGCTGGGCTAATTGTTGAAGATGTAGCTTGTAATAATTGCACATAAGTAGTCCCCGCAACAACAGCATCAGTCCAATTCGTAAAACCTGAAACATCTGTACGAATAGGAGTAATATTTACTTGCCCCCAACTTACCTGCGTATTCATCAATACTATGGCAAACAATACTAACAATCCATTAATTGTTGTTTTACTTTTTGCCAGAAAAAAACCTAGAATAATTTTGTTCATTGTAGTTTGTATTTATTTAGTATTTATAAAGAATAATGATTCAATTAGTTTTTAAAAGAATGACAACCAAACCTTTAAACATTTTAACAAAACAGATGCTCTAGTGAATTACACAATATATTTAATGTAATACT
>NZ_RYDJ01000035.1:0-2646 GCF_003970355.1 Flavobacterium bomense
GTGCAAATTCCAGTGATATTGACCACCCAATTCCAATTTAAAGTGAGCACCTGATTCCAATTCAAAATGACCACCTAATTCCGGAGCAAACTGACCACCTCCATTTTCAATAAAAACTACTTTTTTTCATCTGTTAATTAGTATTCAAATATAGTTAAATATTAGCCTTTGTTTAACCCTCTTTTTTTTCTCATAGATTCTCCATGTAATTCGAGTCGATGGGATTGATGTATGAGTCTATCCAAAATGGCATCGGCAATAGTTTTTTCGCCAATTATATCATACCAACCTTGCACTGGGATTTGTGAGGTTACAATAATGGAACCATTATTATGCCTGTCTTCAATGATCTCCAAAAGGGTAATTCGGTTGTGACTATCCAATGCTTGGAGTCCAAAATCGTCTAGTATAATAACATCTTGCCTTTCTATTTTAGCCAATTCTCGTAGGTAAGAACCATCTGCTTTGGCCATTTTTAATTTAGCAAACAACTTAGATGTATTAAAATAACTCACTTTAAAACCCTGTATACAGGCTTGATAGCCTAATGCAGTGCCTAAATAACTTTTGCCTACACCAGTACTTCCAGTGATTAAAATATTTTCGTTTTTTTCTACAAATTCACATTCTGCTAAACGCAGAACCATGTTACGATCTAGATTACGGGTTTGGTCAAAATTGATGTTTTCAATATTTGATTTGTAATGGAATCGGGCATTAGTGATACTGCGAGCAATACGCCGATTGTGCCTTTCATCCCATTCGGCATCAATTAGCATCGATACAAACTGATCGAGTGTGTAATGGTCTGTTTTTCCGCTTTCAATAGCTGTTTTAAAAGCATTGAACATGCCATAAAGCTTCATTTGTTTCATTTTTGTTACTGTGGATTCATTCATGATTACTTGGTTTTTAATTTAATTATAATACTGTTTTCCTCTTATGTTACCGTGAACCGGGAGTTCTTGCTCGGGTTCTTGTTCAAAATCAATATGGTCTAAGTTGTTTTCTAATATATTTTGTATGGTCTTAAAATTGTAAATTTTAAAATCAAGTGCCCGCCTGCAAGCATTTATTAATCGCTGCTTCCCCACCTTTTTCTCGAAATTTAGTATTCCTAAACAACTTTTATAGGCTTGTTCAGGATGGTTTCTACTTTCAATAATCTGTAAAATATATTCCCCTACAAAGGCATCAATGCTATTTGCCCAATCAATGAAGCGAGCAGCACTCCACTGGGCTACAAATTGATGCGTACTGGCCAAATGTTCTGGAGTTGTATTATAGATGTAAGGCTTGTAATTTCGCGCGTGAACGGCTATTCGGTTGTATTTGTAATAGATCTCTACGGTTGATTTGGTATATAATAGTTTCGCTTTTTTCTTGATATATTGATAGGGAACGCTGTAGTAATTTTTGTCCTGACTCAATTGAACATGTCCATTTTGCATCACTGTTGCAAAGGATTGGTATTTGATTTCAAAGCGTTCTTGTGGTAGTGGACGTAGTTTTTGTTGCTCGTCTTCTAAAAATAATTCTATACGAGAGTAAGGACGTCCTGTGAGTTTTCGGCTATTATGAGCATCCAATAAATCCCATATCTGCTGGTTTAATTCTTCCAGAGAAAAGAATTTGGTTTCTTTTAGATTTACATAAATCCTTCGGTACAATATCTTAACGGCTCCTTCAACCAATGACTTATCTCTTGGTTTATACGCCCTGGCAGGCAAGATTGTGGTTTGGTAATGTTCGGCTAAATCAGCCAAGGTCTCATTAATTGTGGGTTCAAAACGACTGCTTTTTATTACTGCAGATTTTAGATTGTCGGGGACAATAGCCTCAGGAGTACCTTCGAAAAAGCACATAGCATTTTCTACAGAACTAACAAAATCTTCCTTTTGTTGGCTCATAGAAGCCTCTGCATAGGTGTATTGACTGGCTCCCAATATGGCTACAAAAAACTGTACTTCTTTGATTTCTCCTGTGTCTTTATCAATGATAGAGAGTGTTTTTCCAGCATAATCTACATACATTTTATCACCAGCTTTGTGATTCATATGCATTACCGGATTGACCCGTTTGCCCCATATTTTGTAGTGATGGCTAAATTGTGAACTCTTGTAGCCTTCAGGGTTTAGGGCAATATATTGCTCCCAAAGGTGCTGAATGGTAACGCCCACTTTTTTAAGTTCCCGTTCCATTTTAGGGAAAAAAGCATAAAGAATCTGCATCTTGGGACTTATTGATTCCACGGTAGTATGTGAAAACAAAAGTTCTAGTTCTGCATCTGTTTTTTCATTAAGGACTTCTAAACTTAATCCAAGGACTTCAAATAAAGAAATATACTTCTTTACTGTATTCCTAGAAAGGGATAAGTAGCTACTTATGAATAACTTACTCTTGCCGTTACAATAGAATTTAATTACTTTTCTAATTTTACTCATGTCTATTAATTTGTTTGCCATAATCCGTATTTTTTTAACGAATGTATGGTGCTAACAACATGAAAAAGTAAGTAGTTTTTAATGCTCAATTTTACCCCAAAATTAGGTGGTCAATTTGAACTGGAATAGGGTGGTCAGTTTACTCCGGAACTGGTGGTCAATTTGCACTGGAATTGGGTGGTCAATTTGACCGGTTTTTCCA
>NZ_RYDJ01000036.1:0-2611 GCF_003970355.1 Flavobacterium bomense
GGGGAAAAAATACAAGTCAGCGTTAGCGTTCCTTAATCCAATGCAAAGTGATAACGGAGCAAACCCCGATGGCTGTGCGAAAGAGCAACCGCTGAAAAATAAGGGGCGACAGACATAATACTGCTGAATGAAGTGAAGCGTAGTTTACGAAGCAAAACGCAATGAAGCTGTATTGTGGATGTAATAGCCCCGACGAACGCAGGAAGTGAACGTGTGAAGATGAGGAACGAAGCAGCGCAAAAAAAAGAGCGGCTCTTTTTCTGAGCTGCTCTTTTTTTTGTGATGTGTAGTGTCTGCGTAACGGAGGAAGGAGGCTTTTTCTGCCGACGACCGACTGGAGCTGCCGAACGGAACAAAGAGAACGACCGAAGGGAGACCGCTTTATTGCCTGCTGTTTATTTGCAGATTGTTCCTTTTTAAACCTAAATTTATTTGATTGGATGCAGTTTTTCGATAGCCGTCTTTAAAGCATTTAATCCTGTTTGACGATACTTTTCTGTTGTGTCCGGGCTTTTGTGTCCTGCAAAATGTTGTACTATTCTGAGGTCGTTATTTTTGATGAATAAATTTGCTATTACACTTTGTCGTATCGTTGTTGTAGTTAGTTTCTTTTTGGTTTGTTTTTGATAAGTACTGATTAAATAATCTACATCTTCTTTTCTTATTGGTGTTCCAAGTTTGCCCAACAATAAAGCATTTTCATCGTTTCTAAAGGTTTTAAGCTTGTTTCTGTCTTGATTGATAAATTCATATAATAAAAGGATTTGTTCGGCTTTTAAAGGTAAATTTCTAGCGTTGGTTATTCCTGTTTTATTTATTTGTATCGTGGCTTTTTCTAAATCTATATCGGTTAATTTTAGGTGTTCTCTTTCTCCTATTCTTAATCCTTGATGAACCAATAAACTCATTATAATTTTGTTTCTTTTGATTAAAAACGGATAGCGTTCTATTCTTGGAACTAGCAATATTTGTAATTCTTTTTCTGTAAATAAATCTTGTAATTGGATTGGGTTTGCTGCGCCGTCTCTTATTCTTATGGCTCTTGCTGGATTGTCTTTTCGTTTTCCTATTTCAATTAAATAATCATAGTATTTTTTTATAGAAGCAATTACTCTTTTTACATTATTTACGCTGTGCTGATTTCGTACTATTTCTATATACTGCATTACTTTTTGATAGTCGTATTTCTCTGCATTTTTATTGTTCTTTTTGTATTTATTGATATCATAAATATAGCTTTCAACTGAACTTTGCATTAAACTTTGGCTTAAATAATCCTCGATGCTCATTGCTGTAATTTGGTTTTTAAAAAATTAATTCTAGTATAAATCTGTGTAGTTCCAAGCTGTGTGTGTCCTAAAAAATCTCTAACCATTTCTATACTCATTTCATTTTCTAATAAGTGTGTTGCAATACTATGGCGAAGCGAGTGTAAACAATAGTTTTCGTGTTGTATGTTTTGGCTTCTTTTGAGTATTCTTTTAAATAAATTATAAATATTGTTACCTCTCATTTTACTGCCGTTTATGTTGATTAAAAAACTTTCTTCGTTATTATTTCTAATGATTTCAGTAGTAATACAATATACTTTTAAGTCTTTTACAATCGCTTCAGTAAGTGGGATTACTCTACGTTTCTTGCCTTTTCCTTTTCTAACAAATAGCAGTTTTTGCTCAAAGTTTACATCTTTTAAATCCAATAATTCTACTTCATTTCTTCGCAGTCCACAGCCATAACACAAGTGTAATATTGTTTTTTCTACGCTATTTTGACAGGTTTTATAAAGGATTTGGATTTCTTCTTGAGTAAATACAGTTCGTTCGTTTTTGGTGGCTTGTTTTATTCTTAAGTTGTATGGATTTCGCTTTATGGTTTTGGTTCTTTCTAGATATTCAAAGTATAATTTAATGGCTAATAGTTGGCTGTAGATGTGGCTTTCGCTTATGGTTCCTATACCGTTTCGCTTTGGTTTTTCTTTTAAATATTGGTAATACTTTTTGATGTGTTGGTCATTTATTTTTTGAGGAATTTCTTTTATATAATCCAGTATATTTTGTGCATATTTCGGATAATTAACTACTACATTTTTGCAATATCCCAGATTTAACAATTCTCTTCTAAAGTCATTTATTGTATCGTCCATTATTACTTATGATGTTTTTGAGGTTATACTTTTTATTTCGACCGAACGCTATAGCAAGTTTATAGTTAATCGTTGATGTTTGTTGGGTTTATTAAAATTCTAGTGTTCGTTTGGTGTTCGGTTAGCGTTCGGTAGTGTTCGGTTTCAGATTTTGGATCTGTTTTATAAAATGGTCTTTTAGTTTCTTTCTAACGCTTTGGATGTCGTCAAAGTGGAAGATTTTATATTTATAGCCTTTGTTGCCGTGTCCAAATTGTTTGATGTATTCCAGTTGTACCAATTGATTGATGTAATGTTGCAATTGTGTCTTTTTAAATCCTGTGGTTTCCATCGCTTCAAAACGGGTAAAATCATCGGTTTTAAACTTCTTTTTTAGCTTCTCAAAAAACTGTCTTAAACTTCCATCTAGTTCATCTATTTTTAAAATAATACTTTCAAAAAGTATTTCTACTGCGTTTTCTATATCTT
>NZ_RYDJ01000037.1:0-2484 GCF_003970355.1 Flavobacterium bomense
TACTGGAACACCAGGTAGTAATAACTCTAAATCTTCCTTATTATTTATTTTAGTATCTAATGAATAGTAAACAAAAATGAACCCAATAGGAACTAATAAACCCAAAAGAAGTGCTGCAATAAAAATTAAGCTTCGGTCTGGTGCGATGGGGCTTGTAGAAAAAATTGCAAAATCAACAACTTTAATAGAGGGGTTTGTTATAGCTAAATTTATGGCTGCTTCTTCTCTTTTTTGCAGCAATAAAATGTACAAAGATTCTTTTATGGCTTGCTGCCTTTGGATGGAATGAATGCCTTTCTCATTAAAAGGAACCAAACTGTAATTTTCCTTTTCAACACCACTAATTCTTATGGATTCCTTTTCGTTGAATTTCAATACATTTTGATAGCCAATCAGGGAGGCCCTTAGGTTATTTTTTATTTGTAAAGCCAAACTTGTTGTTTCCTTAACTATAGGATTTGATTCTCCCCCGCCAGCAAGTATTTGCTTATTGCGTTTTAAAATTTGTTCGTTGTAATTTGTAACCAATCCATTTACTTCACCGTTTTCTATTCCAATATTAGAGGGTAATAATTCTAAACCTTTGTTTTTATTCAAAGCATCCATCATCAATTTTGCTAATACTATTTGTGTATTAGAAAAGAGCACTTTTGCTTTCGAATCATTATTGTTTTGCATTAAAACAGTAGCATCGGATTCAATATAGCTAAACCCTTTTTCCTTTTTAAAATTGGCTTTAGAGGTTTCTATTGAATCCAGTTCCCTAAATAGATAATTAAATCGATCATCAACAAATTCTATAGTTTTTTTGGATACAAGTTGTCGGTCCTGAATACCATCTTGATTAAATACATCAATTAAAGTATTGACAATAGCACTAATTTTTTCTTTGTTTGATCCATTTAGAGTAAGGCTTAAGATGTCGCTTTGTTTAGCTACATAATCAATGACAATAGTACTCGATATAGATTGGATAACACTTTTTCTTGTTTTTAAAGCTATTTGGTATTCATTTCCATTGGTTCTATTTAATAATTCCTTGTTTTTAAGCATTATTTTGAAGGGAATGGCAGCACTAAAATTGGTCTGCCCAAATTTATATTCTACACCACTTCCTTTTATCACATAGCCACTTTTTGTCAACACAATTTGAAGCAAAATCTGTTTTTTAGACAAGGAATCATTTTCTTTAGCCCAAATTACGCTAAAGGGTACATTTTTCCATTTTTCGATAGATTTAATTCTTCCTACACTATAAATTTCTGTTGTCAAGTTCAAACGATCAACAACAGCACCTATTATTCGGGAAGATTTCATTATTACGATTTCATTTCCTTTGCTAATCTCATTATTTCCAAAAATAGAAATATTATCTGTTGGTAATTTAAAAGCCGTATTTGAGTTATCTAGGATTTTAATTTTGGCGCTGGTTTGATATACATCGTTGGCATACCTTAAATAAAAAAAACTGATGGCTATTGCCATAAATACCGACAAAAGAATCCATTTCCAATAAGAAAGGTATTTTAATATTTCTTGCTGAATGTTGAAATTGTTTTTTTTACTTTCCAATGGAATGATTTATTTTGTTAGTAATATAACGGTCGTAATAGCAATTGAAACAACTGCAAGTAAATTGGTCAAATTAGGCACATAACCTGATGTAGTTACTTTTGGCCCATTAGGATTGACATAGATGACATCATTTGGCTTGATGTAATAATATGGAGAGTCAAACCACTTTTTTGAGGTCAAATCAATAGTCGTGTAAGTTCGTTTATTGTTCTCCTCTCTAATTATTAATACATCCTGCCTTTGTCCATTAATAGTCAAATCACCGGCATAGCCTAACGCCTGAAGAAGGCTAATGTTTTGTTCATTAAAAGTAAAAGTACCTGGGTTTTTTACTTCACCTAGAATGGTAAACTTTGCATTTGTTAATCGCACAGTAACTGTTGCATTGGATAAGTGATTTTCAGCAATCAATTTTTGAACTAAAAGATTCTCAAGTTCCAATAATGTTAGGTCCTTTACTTTAATTTTTCCTAAAATAGGAAGAGTAATTGCACCTTCGATTGTTACTAGATAACCATTAATAGTGGATAAAGCGGGCTGATTTGTATTATAAATGGAAGCTAATTCCGGAGAACTTGAAGATATAACTATACTTAAAATATCATTTGCTTGAATTTTTCCATCAGAAAAAACAGTTCCATCTTGCTCTTTCAAATTGATATCATTAAAGTATAAAACATCTTTTTTTGAAGCACATGAACTCAATAATAAAAGCCCTACAATGAGTATCAGGATTTTTTTTTGTGGTTGAATCATCTTATTTAAATTGTCGGTATGGTTTGCTATGATTTTCATTAAATTTCCCGGTCATTAGTGTTTGGATATGAGGTTTTTGAATATAAATAATCACTGACCTTGATAGAAGTTTTTTTGTAAATTGGCATTTAATAGATAGAATTTAGAAAGAGG
>NZ_RYDJ01000038.1:0-955 GCF_003970355.1 Flavobacterium bomense
CTATTTTGGAGGACAAAAGCATCGATTTGGTTATTGTAAACACACCAATCGACACCCATTTTGAGTATGCCAAAAAAGTGTTGCTCGCCGGAAAACATGCCATTGTCGAAAAATCTTTTACATCAAATCTTGCCGAAGCTATTGAATTAGCTGCCTTGGCCAAAGAAAAAGGATTGAAATTGTCTGTTTTTCAAAACAGAAGATGGGACAGTGAACTCAAAACCGTGAAGAAAATTCTGGATTCGAAATTGTTGGGCGAAATTGTCGAAGCCGAATTTCATTTTGACCGTTACAATCCTGTTTTGAGTCCAAAAGTGCACAAGGAAACCGTCAATTCGGGTTCTGGAATTATGAAAGATTTGGGGCCACATATTATCGACCAAGCCTTGTATTTGTTTGGTTTGCCCAATGCCGTTTTTGCTGATATTCGATTCACAAGAGACCAAACCGTAATCGACGATTATTTAGATATTTTACTATTTTATTCGAATCTAAGAATACGATTGAAAGCAGGATTTTTTGTAAGAGAACCCAATCCTTCTTATGTGATTCACGGCAAGAAAGGTTCTTTTCTAAAATCGCGTGGCGATGTGCAAGAAGACGAATTGAAAATAGGAAAAAAACCTAATTTAACCACTTGGGGAACTGAAAAAGAAGGTCATGAAGGACTTTTGCACACTGAAATCGACGGCAAAATTATAAAAGAAAAAGTACCCACGCTTCAAGGAAATTATTACGACTTCTTTGAAGGGGTGCATCAAGCTATTGCAAATGATAAAACCGAGCCTGTAACTGCTCAAGATGGTGTCAATGTGATGCGAATTATTGAAGCGGCTTTTCTAAGTAACGAGCAAAAGAAAACAATCGACTTATAAACAATAACGTTGTAATGTTCGGTTTATAAACAAAATAGCCAATTAGGGACGTATTGATTTTGTACTTTTGTAGATTCAAT
>NZ_RYDJ01000038.1:965-2397 GCF_003970355.1 Flavobacterium bomense
ACGAGTTGCAGTATTTTAATTTTATCGGTATTTACAAAGCGAAAGGCAAATACAAGAAAACGTATCGAGACGCCAAACAATCGTATTTAAACCGAATTCGTTGGGCAGTTTCGATGTTTTATTTTGGTATGGGTTTATCTTTTGCCACTTGGGCAAGCCGAATTCCAAACATCAAAGCCGATTTGCAGTTGAGTGATGGCGAACTAGGAACCATTCTTTTTGCATTGCCAGTCGGACAGTTGACAATGATGTTTTTTTCGGGAAAACTAGTTACTCGTTTTGGAAGCGATCGCATTCTCACACTTTCAGCTTTACTATATGCTTTTAGTTTAACCAATATCGGACTGGCACAAAATGCATGGCAATTGGCTCTAGGATTGGTTTTCTTTGGAATCTTTGGCAATTTGACCAACATTTCTATAAATACTCAAGGAATTTATACCGAAGGACTTTTCAGGAGAGCAATTATGTCTTCGTTTCACGGAATGTGGAGTTTGGCAGGATTCACAGGAGCTATAGTTGGACTGGGAATGTTGGCACTAAAAATCACGACTTATATGCACTTTGTTATTGTGGCATTTGTAGTATTAGCTTTGGTGGGCATCAACGTCAAGTATTTAATAAAAGCCAAAGAAAAAGTTCGTGTCGAAAAGAAAAAAACATTCAGAAAACCAGATATGTCTTTGGTTTTGTTGGGTGTTATTGGTTTTTGTAGTATGGCGAGCGAAGGAATTATGTTCGATTGGAGTGGTGTTTATTTCAAAGATGTCGTCAAAGCACCTGGTCCATTAATCATTATTGGTTATACTTCTTTTATGATAATGATGGCTAGCGGACGATTTTTTGGAGACTATTTAATCAATAAATTTGGGCGGAAAACAGTGATGCAAATTAGTGGTGTTATGATTTCTTCGGGCTTGTATATGGCTGTAATTTTCCCTTATATCATTCCGTGTACTATCGCTTTTATGATTGTAGGTTTGGGCGTTTCTACCGTTATTCCTACACTTTACAGCATTGCGGGAAAACATCCAACGATTCCAACAGGCGAAGCTTTGACCGCTGTTTCTAGCGTGAGTTTCCTTGGGTTTTTGATGGGACCTCCCGTTATTGGTCATATTTCGGAACTATTTGGTTTGCAATTTTCATTTGCTTTTATTGGAATGTTCGGAATTTTGATCGCCTTCTTAGTCAAAAGAGTGAAAGCAATGGAATAAAAATACTTGAGTTATTTTACCACAGATTATTTCATCAATTCGCTATCGCTCGGGTCGCTGATTTTAAAAAATATTTCAAAATAAAACGGACTGATTTTAGCTGATTTATTCGAAATCAATCTTTCTGAAATCATAAAATAAAGATTCAAAAAAGAAATCTGTGAATCTGCGGTCAAAGTGAAAATTTATGTTTTAACCCTTAATGATTTCGATGC
>NZ_RYDJ01000039.1:0-2392 GCF_003970355.1 Flavobacterium bomense
CAATTCCTTTATTAGAATTAGAATTATGAGTAAAACCTTGATAAGAACCTGAATTATATCCAAGTTTACTCAATTCGGTAGAAACGTGCATTAAATCTGTTGCTAACACTCTCGTTTCATTTACACCAGTTGTACTATTTCCATCATTGGCAACTACATTTGAACCTGAATCACTACGTTGATCAATTTCATAATTAGCAAAAAAGAATAATTTATTTTTTACAATTGGTCCACCAATACTAAAACCAGCTTGAGTTTGCTCTAAATTTGGAACGACAATATCTTGACCTTTTACTCTATTTCCAGTCATAGCATCATTTCTGAAATAGCTATAAGCAGTTCCGTGAAATTCGTTTGTACCTGATTTTGTTACAGCATTTACAGATGCGCCAGTAAAACCTGACAAAGTAACATCATAAGGAGCAACTGCAACTTGAATTTGTTCAATAGCATCCAATGAAATTGGCTGTGACCCTGTTTGCCCACCTGGAGTTGCAGCATCTAATCCGAAAGGGTTATTAAAAATTGCCCCATTCAAAGAATAGTTATTGTATTGATCATTTCTACCACCAAATGAACCTCCACTCGCAGAGGGTTCTAATCGAGTAAAATCTTCTGCAGATCTAGAAATAGAGGGTAACGTTGATAATTCTTTTCTACCGATTGTAGTTTCGGCACCAGTTCGACCACTTCCGAAGACTTTGCTTTTTGAAGTTACTTTTACTTCATTTAAGCTTTGACTTTCACTAACTAAAACAAATTCAAGTGCCGAAGTTTTTCCAAGTTCAAGGAATACATCAGCAATTTCTTGAGTTTGATATCCTACAAAAGTTGCAATCACTTTATAAGGTCCACCAATTTTCATATTCAACATACTAAAACGTCCATCAGAATTCGAAACTGTCGAATATTTAGTTCCTGTAGGAGTATGTATTGCAAGAATTGAAGCTTCTGGCAAAAATTCATTATTGCTACTTTTAACGGTACCTTTAATGTTTGAAGTTGTAGTTTGTGCAATTATTGCCTGAAGGCCAATTGCAAAAAACAATAAAGTAAAAATTTTTTTCATATTTTTAGATTTTAGTTCACTAGTGTCCACTATAGATTAAAAAAAGTTCTTTGAAATTATTGTAAATCTGTATTTTAAGTCTCATTTTAGAGCGTGACGATTTGAAATGAATCCATTATGTTCGTAAATTAACTTTACGAATATGAATCACGGAAAATATGTCTTTTCTCAATTAGTTGAATTTCTACCACAACGTGTTTTTGATAGATTTGTAACAAAGTATGATGGCAATAAAAAGGTCAGAAGTTTTACTTGCTGGAATCAACTTTTATGTATGATTTTCGGTCAATTATCTTCTCGTGATAGCTTGAGAGATTTGATAATTGTTATCGAAGCACATCAATCAAAATCGTATCATTTAGGTTTTGGTAAAAATGTAACACGAAGTAACTTAGCCAAGGCAAATGAAAATCGCAATTATAAAATATTCGAAGACTTTGCCAATCATTTAATATTAATTGCCCAAGAAAAAAACAGCAATGATAGTTTTGAAATAAAAGGCAACATTTATGCTTTTGATTCTTCGACTATTGATTTGTGTTTGAGTGTATTTTGGTGGGCTCATTTTAGAAAGACCAAAGCAGGAATAAAACTCCACACCCTTTTTGATATTAACACACAAATCCCTGTTTTTATTCACATTACCGAGGCAAATATTCACGATGTAAATGCGATGGACTTCATCAATTATGAACGTTTTGCCTATTATATTTTTGACCGTGCTTATGTAGATTATTTCAGGCTTTATCGAATTACTAAAGCTTCTGCTTATTTTGTTGTTAGAGCAAAATCAAATTTAAAATTCAAAAGAATGTATTCCAAGAAAACAGATAAATCCACGGGAGTTATTTATGACCAAACAGGGAAAATAGACGGCTTTTATACTTCAAAAGATTATCCAGAAAAGATAAGAAAAGTGAAGTTTTTTGATGCTGAAAACAAAAAAATGTTAATCTTTTTGACGAACAATTTTGATTTATCAGCCCAACAAATCGCCTTACTTTATAAACAGCGTTGGCAGATTGAATTATTCTTCAAATGGATTAAACAACATTTGAAAGTTAAGACCTTTTGGGGAACGACAGAAAATGCCGTCCGCATACAAATTAACATCGCAATAATAACTTATTGCTTGGTGTCAATCATTGCAAAAGATTTAAAAATCAATCGTTCAATCTACGAAATTCTACAAATTTTATCAGCATCATTACTCGATAAAACACCTGTAAATGAATTACTTATGAAATCAGATTACAATAATGTCAATGAACATATTACTAACCAGCTGGTTTTCAACTTATTTTAAGTGGACACTAGTGAAAT
>NZ_RYDJ01000003.1:0-239225 GCF_003970355.1 Flavobacterium bomense
AATTTTGCGGACTTGTTTCATAGGCTAAAATTAAGATTATTTCTTAACTTAATGTGATGGCTAAGTTAGCATGTCCACTTTTTTGATTTCATAAAAAAGACATTCTTGATAGGTTGATTCCAAAAGTCCCGGACCAAGCTGACGATGAACTTCAATAGCTAGACCAATTACTTTATAAGAAATTGCTTGTAAATCTTCAGAGATCTCTATAAATTCTTCGTTTGTCATTTATAAATAATTTAGGACTTAAATTTTTGTGAATCTTTGAGTTTACTTTGTGAATCTTTGTGAAATGCTTTACAATACTAAAGGCTCTCGTCTAAACTCATCTTCTTCTGTACTTACAATTCCTAACGCTTTATAAACATAAGCAAAAGTGGATAAAATTTCTGGTTTCCCATCGATAATGGCTACGTCGTGTTCAAAATGGGCACTTGGTTTTCCGTCAGCTGTCGTGATTGTCCAGCCGTCTTTGTGTTGCTTGATGTTTCTAGTTCCCATGTTAATCATCGGCTCAATGGCAACAACCATTCCTTCTACAAAAAGTTTGCCTCTTCCTTTTTTGCCATAATTAGGCATCTCAGGATCTTCATGCATTTTTTGTCCTACGCCATGACCCACTAATTCCCGTACGACACCGTATCCATATGATTCGGTATATTTTTGAATGGCATTGCCCACATCTTCCACGCGGTTTCCTATTTTAAATTCTCGGATTCCTACATATAAAGATTCTTTGGTTATCTGTAATAGTTTTTTAGTTTCCGGAGCCACTTCGCCAATTTCAAAAGAGTACGCATGATCGCCATGGTATCCATTTTTGTAAGCTCCACAATCTACCGAGATTACATCCCCGCTTTCTAATGGTTTGTTATTTGGAATTCCATGGACTACTTGTGCGTTTGGACTCATGCAAAGGGAGTTTGGAAAACCATATAAGCCAAGAAAACTTGGTTCAGCGCCATGGTCGCGAATGAAGGTTTCGGCTAATTTATCCAGGTATAATGTGGTAACTCCTTCTTTGATTTCAGAAGCAATCATTCCTAATGTTTTTGATACGATCAGCGCACTTTCGCGCATTAATTCTATTTCTTCACGGGATTTTATAATAATCATAATTTCATTTTTTCAAGTTGCAAAAATACAATTTTATAAGTATTTAATCCGGATTGGCCATGATTTTAAAAAGGTCCGAATTAGAGATGTAAAAACGGTTTTCTAATGCTATTTTCGAAAGTTGTGCCGTAACTAAATTATTTTCCCGGATATTGATTAAAAACAACGAGCTTTCACCAAAAGAGAACAAACGTTCCTCTGAATTTAGCATGATGAGATTGTCTTGCACTAAATCTTTGATTAACTCCTGTTGTTTTAAGAGTGATTTGATTTCTAGTTTTTGGGCATTGATTTTATTAGTCAACTGCACTTTTTCCAAATCCAATACAAATTCAGATTCCTGTACTTTGTATTTTGCCAGTTTCAAACTACCGCGTTCTTTTCTAAGAAATAAAGGAAAATAGAAATCCAATCCAATTTTATAATCCTCAAATTGATAGTTGTCAATATAACTGGGTTCTGAAATATAAGAGTACCCCACATCAATTTTAGGCAAAAGCATGTTGGCTTTTAGTTTTCGTTCCACATTCAGCATATCAATTTTGCTTTGCAATGCATTTATTTTGGGGTGATTGGTGATGGAGAAATCTGAATTCAATAAGGCATTGGTTTTTAAACTTTCCTGAATGGTAAATTCTAATTGTATTTCAGGAATTAAGGCATCGGATAATTCCAGCGGAATGTTGTTTTCTAGCCAAAGAAAAGTTGCTAGTTCTAATTTGGCTTTAGCCAATTTTAGGTTCGAATCCTCCAGGCTCAGCTTTCTGTTTTTCACAATAATTCCTGCTTCAACACTATCAATGGCGGGTTTGTCCCCTTGAATGATTAACGATTGAATTCCTTTGAAACGAATTTGTGCATTCTGGTTGTATTCCTGGTACAAGGCAACTTCGTTGAAGTTTTTTTTCCAATTGAAATACGCCAGTGAAGCATCATATAAAACCACAATGGCCTGCAGTTTTCGTTCTGCCAGACTCAGTTGCATTTGCATTTTGGCTTTTCGAACATCAGCCATCCTTTGATTTATAAACAAACCTTGCCCAAGCGGAATGGTCACTCCTAGCGAAGTTAATCCTTGATTGGGAAGCGTGTTTTGGGGATTCAAGTACACACCTTCACTATTATCGAAGCCCGCTTTAATCTCGATGCCATACCATGTGGGTATTTTGAAACTGCTGTTTAAAATGGAATAATATTCGCTGCCTTTGAATTGTTTTTCACTGAAATCAACTTCAATTTTTGGGTCAAAACCACCACGGGCCATCATCAAATTAGCTTGCGATTTACTGATCTCTAAATTGGCATTTTTCACTAAGGGATGGTACTTTTTTACATACCCCAGAAATTCAGTAAAGGTCAGTTCGTTGGATATTTTTTCTTGAGCACCCGCAGAAAGCCCGAAGAATAAAAATGCTAAAAATATCTGTTTCATTATTTTTTTTCTGTTGTTATTGTAGGCGAAGGTTTGTAATAATTAGGCGGAAATCCGTTTAAGGTTCTCCACAGCTCGAACCATACAGGAACATTGTCCAATAAAGCGATTGTTTGCGCACCAGCACCAATACTTAATTGAACAGGCCATTTATCTTCGTTTTTATCTGGAGCAATCAAAACTCGGTATTTTCCATTGACGCTAATGAAATTTTCAATAGCTACAATTTCACCTCCAAAAGTTCCGTAAGACATATTAGGCCATCCTGAAAAAACAATAGTAGGCCATCCATCAAACCAAACGCGTACTTTTTCACCTTTCGCTAATAATGGTAAATCGATTGGATTTACAAATGTTTCCACAGCGATATCATAATCTGAGGGCATGATAGTGGCTATTGGAGTGCCTTCTTTCACTGTTTCCCCAAGGCCGGATTGCAAGGCCCTGTTGATATAGCCGTTTTGGGATGCTTTGATGTAATACATTCCATTACGGATGCTGTAGTTTGCGTATAGATTCTCCAGTTTAGAGACTTGAACATCTGTTTCAAACTGGCTGCTGAGCGCTGTGAATTTTTCACTATTTGCTTTAGAAACTTTCTCCGTATACTCCGCACTTATTCGGTTTATTTCTACTTTTGCATTGATCAACTCGTTTTTACTGATTAAGTACTTGTTTTCTTGAGTGATGATTTTAGCTTCAACTTCCTGCAGTTTTAATCTTTTTTCTTCAATATCAGTTAGCGGTTTCAAGCCTTCTTTGTTCAATTGTACGGATCGATTGTATTGTGTAGTTGCAATTTTTAGTTGGGTTTTTACCGCAACAAGATCCATACTGTCACTTTCTATTTTTAAAACAGATTGTTTTATTTTGTTTTGTGCTTGTTCTAGTTTTAAGACTTTCTCCCTTTCAATGGCTTGAATTTGTTCTAAAAGCGTGCTTACTTTAGACCCATAAGATTGCAAAGATTGTTTTTTGGCATCGATCTGACTTTTGGTATTTTGCACTAAATTTGGATCCATATAATCTTCTTTGATCTCTGAGATAAAGAGTATGGTGTCGCCTTTCTTGACAAAATCGCCTTCCTGAACGTACCATTTTTCAATTCGACCGGAGATTATACTTTGGATAGATTGTGGTCTTTGACTTGGTTTTAAGGTGGTAACAGCTCCAGTACCAGAAATATTTTGAGTCCATGGCAAGAAAAGTGCAATTATACCAATTATGGAAACACCCGCTATAATTTTATTTAAAATTTTATAATGCGGCCTGTTTGTTAGATTTTTGACCGCTTCGTATTGGTCTAGCTGTTGCAGTTTTATTTTGTTGTCTGAAATGTTTAGCATGACTAATTATTTTTTTAAATCAAGTTGAATATGCCCATTTTTCATCGTGATTTTTCGATTGCATTTGGTTTCCCAATACGGGTTTTTTGAGGATACGATAATCGTCCATTTATTTTTATCGGATGTAATAAAATCTATAATTTCATTAGCTACTTTTTCATCCATGGTGTCAGTTGGGTCTTCGTAAAAAAGTATTTTGGGTTTGTGAATGATGCTTCTGGCTAATAGTACTTTTTGCGCGTTAGACGAGGATAATTGTCGTCCTTCTGGGTAAATTCGGGTGTCTAATCCTTTAGGGAACAATTTGATAAAAGAGGTGAGTTGTACTCCGTCTACCGCCCATTTTATATCTTCGGAACTGACGGAAGGATCGTTAAAAGTAATATTTTCTTGCAAGGTTCCCTCAAAAGGTTTCTCTCCATAAATGACACTTCCTATTTGCGAGAGGTATTGTTTTATGTTTATTTTACGAAAAGTATCGTCATTTACATAAAAGGAACCGCTGGTAGGCTGCAATAAGCCGGATAATATCCTAATTAAAGTTGTTTTTCCAGAGCCATTTTCTCCATTTATTACAATTCGGTCTCCTTGTTCTATTTTTAATGAAATAGAGTTTAAAATTTCTTTTTCTGAATCTGGAAATTTGAATGTAAGGTTTTCTATTTCCATTGAGATTTTATTGTAACAGATGTCACTGTTAACAATGGAAGAATTTTCTAATTCTAAGTCCGTTACCTCTCCGATTTTTTCAATAGATGTGAGTACGTCATAAAAAGTTTCCAATCCAATAATTATTTTTTCGACGGAATTGATAACTAATAAAATAATAATTTCAGCAGCTACAAATTGGCCAATATTCATTTGTTGAGATAAAACTAAGAATCCACCGATGGATAGTAAACTTCCGGTAATGATGACTTTGAAAATAATCAAATGCGTAAATTGTTTTTTGATCACATTAAAATGTTTATCTCGATACACCAGGTAATCGGTTACAATCATGTTGGTTTTTTTTAAAGCAAAATCATAATTTAGCTCGTTTCTAAAACTAAAATTATTGCGAGCTATTTCTTGTAGCCAACTCGCTACCTTGTATTTGAATTTAGATTCTTTTAAGCTCGTTTCCAGTCCGGATTTAAAAGAAAATTTAAAAATAAAATACAGCAATGCAAGCAGTAAAACACCAAATATGATAAAGTAAGGATGGTATAAGGACAATAATATTATCCCGAAAACAATTTGTAACAATGCTGCAGAGAAATCAGTTAGTAACTTTGAAGTCCCTTTTTGAATTATCATTGTGTCAAAGAAACGATTGGCTAGCTCCGGCGGATAGCTGTAGTATAATTCTTTTGATTTTATTTTAGGCAGTCGTGCAGCAAACTCAAAAGAGGAACGTACAAATATTTTTTGTTGTAAGTTTTCCGTAATCCGCAATTGCATGATGGATAAAATACCCACTAATGCCACACCAAAAATGACTAAAATGATTAGCACAATCCATGATGCGCTAACTCTTCCGGATTGGATAAAATTTGTAATTGCCTGTATTCCCAGTGGAAGGGACAAACTGAGTAGTCCGGCAAAAATGGCGTAAAAAAATATTTGATAGACGTCTTTTTTATCTAATTCAAGTAGATTGTAAAATCGTTTTAAGGGAGTCATAATGGGAGTGTTTTTTTTTTTTTTTTAACTTAAAACTTTTTCTGCAAGATTTTGATAAAAATCAGTGGTGCTCTCAGAATCAGTACAATCTGTGATGGTTTTTAAATGATCCATTAAAAAATGTTGGTGCAAACTTCCTTCAACAATTGTTGAAATTAGGGATTTTGAAAAGGGGTATTCCGGATTTACTTCTTTTACAATAGCCACAATTCTATTGATTACTCTTTTGTAAATCAAGAAAAAACCTTCCTTGTTTTCCTGATCGATTTCTTTGGTATGTAACGTTTTAGTAAATTCTGAAATGATAATTTTATTTAGAACGGCCTCGTTAATGTATAAGGCACTATTGTCATTCGTTATTTTTTCAGTAACAATTGTAATGGCTTTTCTGAGTTTTTCTTTGGGATCCAAAACATTTGTGGTTGCAATAACTAGCTTGTATTCCATCCAACTCCAATGCCAGGACGATAAATAAACCAGTAATTTATGTTTGTTCTCAAAATACCGATAGATGGAACTTTCATTAGATTTGATTTTCTCTCCTAATTTCTTGAAAGTAAAATTATCAAAGCCAATCTCATGGATTAAAAGGATACTTTGCTCTATGATTTTTTTTCCTAAAGCTGATGTCTCAGGATCCTTTACATAGATTTTTTCGTTGATTTGTATTTTTAAATTGGAGAGAACCGTATTCATTTTATTGAAATTTTATATAAATATAGTAGCATTACCAGCTATAAAAAAGTGTTTTACTAAATATATTGTAAGCATTGAATTTAGATACATTTATTCTCTGATTTCTGGGTGTAATTTCTTTAATTTTAGATTCTATATTTGGTTAATGCGGATGCTTAGCGCACCATAATTAGCAGGATCATTCAGACGAACTGAATAAATTGCAATAGAGCTAGCCGTTTTTTGTACTGCCCAAGTTCTTTACTTTTGTTAAAAACAAATAAAAATGTAGCAACTACTTGTTTTAATACGGCCACCATACTAAAACGTTCAGTCCGTGAATGGTTGCTACTCTGTTTTTTATGCCTGTTCTATAGATTTACTCTAAAACCAAAATTCAAATTTTCTGTAGACCGCTCTGGAACCATAATTTTATTATCTTTTATTTCGAGTAATTGTAAGTGTTTTAATTGTTTGATTTCTTTTGGAATTTCTTTAAATTGATTGTTGTTCAAATATAAAAATTCTAAATTTTTTAAACTACTGATGGATGATGGCATATTGTTTAAATTGTCATTTTCTAAATGTAATATTCGTAAAGATTTCATTTTGCTCATTATTTCTATATTCGCCTCTAAATTTAAATTTGTTTCATCGTTTAAAAAAAGTTCTTCTAAGCTTTTTAACTTCCAAAAATCTTCTGGCAATACTGAAAAATCATTTCCGCTTAATTCTAGTACTTTAAGTTTTTTTAGTAGTGTTATTTCTTTTGGAATTACCGTTAAATGATCATTTTTCAAACTTAAGTACTCAAGATTTATGAATTTTGACCAGTTAAGGCTGTCCAATTTTAAGGTTTGATTACTCAAATTTAGGCGGAACACTTTTTCGGGCTCCTTTAAAGCCTGTTCTATATTAGTGAACACTTTTTTGATTTGAATCGAATCAACGATTTGCCCAATACTTATTTGGGTCATTAAAAAAAGGGTGATTGTGTAAAATATTTTCATTGTGTTTGAATTTAGTTTGATTCGTAGGGTTATTACCCATCTTTTATTTGCTATTGAACACAAGTACAGTAGAATTCATGCTTTCTTGTTAGTGATTGTTTCTTGTTTGCAAATATAATAGTAACGCTATCAAACATAAAAGTATTTAACTTTTTTTTGTAAAAAAAAACTACTTGAATCAAGTAGTTTTTTATTGGGACATTTGTATCTAAGTAATAACCATGGTATAATGTCGTATTTTAAAATCAGGATAAAATTATGTAACAATCTGATTTAAAGCGGTTTTACTTAAAGTTAATTCTTTTGACTTTACGACTTTTAAACTTTCGACTTACTTAGTATCCTTAAAGTAAGGAATGACAGGTCATAACAGCAGGTTTTTCCACACCCATTAATTCCAAGATTGTTGGAGCAATGTCGCCAAGAACTCCATCATGAATGGTTTTCAAGTCGTTGTCTACTAAAATAATGGGAACGGGATTAGTTGTATGTGCGGTGTTTGGACTTCCATCAGGATTGATCATCGTTTCACAGTTCCCGTGATCTGCAATGACAATGGTAGTGTAATTATGCGCTAATGCAGTTGTGATTACTTTTGCTACGCATTTATCAACGGCTTCACAGGCTTGTATGGCAGCACTCATAATTCCGGTGTGTCCTACCATATCCCCATTGGCAAAATTTAGGCAAACAAAATCTACCTCTTCTTTCTCTAGTTCACAAACTAAAGATTCTGTTAATTCAAAGGCACTCATTTCCGGTTGTAAATCATACGTGGCTACCTTTGGAGAGTTTTTCAGGATGCGGCTTTCGCCAAGAAAAGGCTGTTCTCTCCCGCCAGAAAAGAAGAAAGTCACGTGTGGATATTTCTCCGTTTCGGCAATACGAATTTGCTTTTTATGGGCTTTTTCTAAAACTTCCCCAAGGGTTTCCGTGATATTATCTTTGTTATATACGACTTTTATGTTTTTGTAAGTTTCATCATAATTGGTTAGCGTCACATAATACAAATTGAGTTTGTGCATGTTTTGCTCATGACAATCTATTTGTGTCAATACTTCGGTTAGTTCTCTTCCTCTATCCGTTCTGAAATTAAAGAAAATAACCACATCATCATCTTCTATGGTTGCTACAGGTTTGCCTAGTTCATCCACCATAACTGTTGGGTGAATAAATTCATCCGTTACATTGACGTCATAGCTTTCTTGGATAGAAGCTACTGCATTTGTGGTAGGTGTTCCAATTCCGTTTACCAATAAATCGTAAGCTAGTTTTACTCTTTCCCAGCGTTTGTCCCGATCCATTGCATAATAGCGTCCCACAACCGAAGCCAGTTTTACAGTAGTATTCGCCATATAATTCTGTAAATCCTGAATGTAATGTGTACCGGATTTTGGATCCACATCGCGACCGTCCGTGAAAGCATGAACGAAAACTTTTTGTAATCTGTGTTGTTGTGTAGCGTCAATCAAACCGCGCAAATGAGAGGTGTGTGAGTGTACACCACCATCAGAAACTAGGCCTAAAAAATGTACTTTTTTATTGTGTGTTCTGGCATACGTAAAAGCATCAACTAAAACGGGCTCCTTTGCTAAAGTTTCATTTGCAACAGCAAGGTTAATCTTAGCTAAATCCTGATATATAATTCTACCTGCTCCAAGATTCATGTGTCCTACTTCACTGTTTCCCATTTGGCCTTCAGGAAGTCCAACATTTAAACCGTCAGTTCGTAGTTGAGCACTGGGGTAATTTTTATATAGGCTATTAATAAAAGGGATATTGGCATTGTCGATTGCAGAAACTTTTGGGTCAGGAGATTTTCCCCAACCATCCAGAATCATAAGAATTACTTTTTTGTTCATGGAAATTTATTTTAAACAAAGATAAAACATTTCTAAAAAGGTTCGAATGAATCAAAAACACTATTATTCATTCTAAGGGGATCACCTGCAAATAATGATTATTTTGCTATAGAAAAGGGACTTTTTTGAAATAAACGTATTTTAGAATTTGTTCTTAACCTCATTGTAATCTATAAAATAGCGAATGCTTATCGAAAAAACATGACTTAGTGCTTCGTTGTTCAATAAATTAGTCACATTCTCACCAAATTCTTTATTAATATTTCTTTCAAATGCAGCTGCATTATTTCGATAGAGAACGGACACTTGGCTACCGGGGGCAAACCACCAGGAATAGGATAAATCCGTATTCCAGGAGTGAAAACTGGAATTTTTATTGCTAGTGTAGGCCATGAAATTAGCCAATCTGCCGTTTTGTTGCAATGACAATGCGTTTTTGTTTTCAGCATACGACCAGTATTGACGTATTGAGAGATTAAAAGTCATCTGACTGTTTAATGAATATTTCCCTGAAAGAGTATTAGAATACGTAATTACATTTCTATTGGCAAAAACAATTGTGTTTGGTGTGGTTGCATTCATGTCGTCATTCACACTGTCTACATACCCTTTGTTATTGTTTTGTCTCAAAAAGTTGAAATTGTAATTCAAAGATAATTTATCGCTAAATCGGTATCTCGGACCTAAAGAAAACCCATAAGAGTTTCTTCCGGTTTCATCAAAAATTGCAAATGAAGGGTTAAAATTAATTGCAAATGGATTATTATAATTTGAAGAAAGATAAACAAAGCCACCAATTTTGGTTGGTTTTATTACAAATCGATCTGCCGATCTGGGTTCATAATAATCAAATGTTTCTAATGGATTGGCATCAATTCCCATTCCAAAATAATGATTTTTTTTGTTATTTGAGTTAATCTGAAAGCTGATGTTGCTGGACTGCACTTTGCCAGTTTCTTTTTGAAATTGGGAATACATATTTATTCGAGCATTAAAAGTGTTGAAATACTTCGTTGGATTCAATATTCGATAACTGGAATTGCCATAAATGCTATAATAATTAGTCTCGAAATTGATTCCTAAATCATTGTTATCGAAATTTTTAGTTGTGATATCAGCGCCCAGCCCGTAACGAAATTTTCCGCTGGTTTCAGAGAAATTCAATTGGGAGTTAATCCCTGTTTTCTCTTCTGTATCATTTATGTAACTGTACTTAAAATCTCCCGAAATGTTGTAGGTGTTCTTTTTTGTATTCAAATCCCAAACTAATGCCGTAACATTCCCATCACGAAAATGTCCGTTCCGAGTTACATTGGTGTTTACAAATGCAACTGAGGAGTTTTTGCGAAAGCGCTGGTCTAAAACCAATACACTATAGTTAGCCAGAGGTTCAAGTTCAGTTCTTAATGCCCTGCTTTCATTGTTGAAAATAGTCGTTGGGGTATTTTTAGTAACAGCGTTCAAAATTCCTATTCCTAATCCGTCTTTAGTTCGTCCCGAAATTTTAAAGGCATTAATAAGACTAATATTTGGGGCTTCCGCAAACGATTCATTTTTATTTAGTTTGTAGGAGGGCGTTCCCCCAATCCGTCTGGAATATAGTAGATTGCCTTTGCTGAACAAATCCGTTCCCTCTGTAAAAAAAGGTCTGTTTTCGTTGAATTGCTGTTCAAAAGGACCGAGATTTAGAATTTTATCATCAAATTTTGTTTGTCCAAAATCAGGCACAAGGATCATGTCCAGAGTAAAAGCATCATTTA
This sequence comes from Flavobacterium bomense, assembly GCF_003970355.1. NCBI lineage: Bacteria > Pseudomonadati > Bacteroidota > Flavobacteriia > Flavobacteriales > Flavobacteriaceae > Flavobacterium > Flavobacterium bomense. Next base: position 10,867 of record NZ_RYDJ01000003.1, read on the forward strand.
TTCCGTACTTCAAATCCAATCCGCCTTTGAGTGTCCCGATAGTTTTTTCTTGGCTGTTTGCATTTACATAAAAGGAAGAATACGGCAAAAGAAAGAGTCGGGTAGGTGGTTTTATATTTTCAATTCCTTCCAGAATTCCGGTTTGCTGGGTAAAGGTGCCTAATTTAGAATCGATGAAATTCCAAGTGTATTTATGACGGTCTCGTCGTATTTCCCTAAAGAAATTAAGTCCCCAAGTTTGTTTCTTTTCTCCCGAAAAACGCAAGGCTGCATAGGGAATTCGCATTTCTACAATCCAGCCTTTTTTCGTAATTACTGCTTTGCTATTCCATACGGCATCCCAGGAATAATCTTCGCCATTGGTATCTGTAGTGATGCAATCAGCCTGACCGTCTGCTGCATTGACAAAAAATTGAAAATCTTGTTGCCCATCATTAAAACCATTTATAAAAACGCCAAAAAGATCAGTAGTGCCAAAATTATCTCTTTGGGTAATTTCTCTCAGGATTTTATCAGGATTTTCATCATACATAGTTGCGCCAATATATAGGGCATCATTATCGTAGACTATGCGAACCTCTGTTCTTTTATTGTCAGGAATTTTTTTGCCGTTATCAGGTTCAAACATGATAAAATCAGTCGCTATTGCTGCGGATTGCCATGTCGCTTCATCTAGGTTTCCATCGATAGTAATTTTATCCGAAATAAATTTAGTGTGTAATACTTTTTTTTGGCTGTAGCCAATAAAAGAGAGTGCTAAAAAACAAAATAAGAAAGAATTCTTCATGAAATAGTTCAATGGTTGGAACAAAATTAGAAAAACTAAAATAGTTTCAAAGTGAAAATGTACCAATTCACACAATAGTTTATTCTACTAGACTTTCTTTTCAATGGAATGTTACAGTTTGATTCAAAAAAATTAAAATTTATTTTTGATCACATTGTAGTCTATAAAATAGCGGATGCTAATAGAAAGCACATTGGTCAGGTCACTGTTGAAAATGTTTTTAAGATTTGCAGACAAATCTTTTTCCACCATATCTGTTCTTTCTATACCAAAATTCCGGTACAAAACAGAGATTTCACTTCCTGGAGCAAACCACCAGGAATAGGATAAATCGAAGTTCCAAGAATTAAAATTCCTGTCTTTATTTTGTGCGTAGGTATTGTTTGGAGTCAAATAACCGGAGTTTTGTAAGGTAAGGAATTTATGATTTTTTGAATAGGACCAATAATAGCGTGCGGTTAGGTTTACAGTCATTCTATTGTTGATCGCATATTTTCCGGTAAAATCATTTTGGGCAGTTTCTCTGCTGCGTTCTGCAAAAATTATCCCCGTAGGATCCGAATCTACCCAGCCACGATCATTGGTTTTGTTAAAATAATCCAATATGTAAGTAATGGAAAGTCTGTCGTTAAATCGGTATTTTGGACTTATATACAACCCATAAACGTTTCGGTTCTTTTCATTGTATTTTGTGAAGGAAGGCTGGAGTACTAATGTAAAAGGATTGTTGTCGTTAGACGTGAAATTTACTGCTGCAAAAACTTTTTCCGGGAGAAATACATATTTGCCATATTCTCGTGGTTCATAAAAATCATAGGTTTTCAATGGAGAAAACTCTACTACAAATTCTAAAGCGTCGTTATTTAATGTTGTGGCCTTAGTTTCTGTTCCAAAAGCACCAGTCTGTAACTTACCGGAGGTGTTGTCTATTTCAAAATTGACATATTGATTGATTCTGAAGGTATTAAATAGTTTTGTCGGATTTACAATTCTGTAGCTTCCATTTGCATAGGCATTGTGGTAATTAGAATAAAAATTGATTCCTAAATCATTGATGTCATAGTTTTCTGAGACGTATTTTCCAGAAAATCCATACCGATATTTCCCACTCGTTTTGGCAAAACCTATTTCTGTTTTAAATCCGTCGTAATCTTCAGTCGTTTTGATGGAACTGTATTTGAAATCGCCATACAAACTATAGGTATTGGCTTTTGTATTCAAATCAAATAACAATGCAGAGGTATTTGCATCTCTGAAATCGCCATTTCTGGTGGTGTTTGCATTTATAAAAGAAACAGATGAGTTTTGGTTAAAACGTTGATCTACTACAAACAGATTATAATTAGTCAAAGGTTCAATTACTTCTTTTCTAATTTGGCCGGTGTCGTTGTTTAAAATAGTAGCTTTAGTCTTTTCCGTAACGGCATTCAGGAATCCAATTCCCAATCCTTTCTCGGTTCGGCCGGATATTTTTACGGCATTCAGTAAGTTTACGGTACTGGGATAATTTGTTATTTCTTCTTGATTATCAAGGAGTAATTCTGTAGTGGATCCTCCGCCAATTCGTCTGGAATAAAACAAACCACCTTTGTTAAAAAGATCGGTTCCCTCTGTAAAAAAAGGCCGGTTTTCTTCTAATTGTTGCTCAAATGGTTCTAAATATAATATTGCATTATCAAATTTTGTCTGACCAAAGTCAGGTACCAAAATAGCATCTAATGTAAAGGAATCATTGATGCCGTATTTGATATCCAAGCCCGCTTTTAAAGTAATGCCGGAGCCTATCGCACTTTGTTGGTAATACGCCGATGAATACGGAATCAAAAAAAGTCGTGTCGGTGTCTTTATATTTTCAATTCCCTGCAGGATTCCCGCTTGCGGAATTACGGCTCCAATTTTAGTATCAATCCTATTCCAGGTATATTTTTGTACGTCGCGCTTGATTTCCCGCATAAAGTTTAACCCCCAGATTTGTTTGTCCGCTTTGGAAAATCGTAAAGCGGCGTAGGGAATCTTCATTTCTACAGTCCAGCCAAATTCAGTGAGTGTTACTTGGCTGTCCCAAATGGCATCCCAACTAAAATCTTCAAAATCTTCCGTTGCTATACAGTCCATTTGTACGCCTGCCGCACTTACAAAAAAACGAAAATCTTGCTGGCCATCATTGAATCCGTTGATATAGACGGAAAAATGATCGGAAACACCAAAAATATCTCTATTCGTAATTTCTTTCTGAATTTTATCAGGTTCGTCATCATATAGCAGTGCTGAGATGTAAATGGCATTATTGTCATACAATATTTTTACCTCTGTTTTTTTATCCGGACTGATTGGTTTGCCATTATCAGGCTCAAACATGATAAAATCCGAAGCTACTGCGGCGGTTTTCCATATTTCCTCATTAAATCTTCCGTCAATTATAATGTTTTCTGTGGTGGGTTTTGCCTGAAGCGTTTTTTTTTGACTTTGTGCATTCAAACTAGAGAATATGAAATATAATAAAGTGATAGGTAGTAATTTGAACATAAATCTGAAGGATAATTGAACAAAAATAGTAAAATTAACATATAAACGGTATTTTTTTTAAGTTTATTACTCAATATTTTGTCACTTTTTTCGTTAGAGTTAGAATAAACTTTGTTAAAAAGTGGTTTCTGGCTTGATTTTTAACGTACGTTTGCAATCCTCAATTAGTCCATAACTTAAAGACAATCAATGATTTATAACATATTTCTTACTATTTTTTTGCTGCTAGTTTCGTTTGTGCCAATCAAAAACAACTTTCCTGAACCAAAGACACACACGCCAGTGATTTACGCTGAAGCTGTGAAACCGAGTTTAGACGATAATATTACAGTGGCATATAATAATTTGCATTCCAATAAATTTGCACTGCCTAAATTAGAAAGTTTCTCCGAAGCGCTAAAAGGATACTATTTGTTGAAAGAAAAAGGATTAGTCAAGAAGGAAATTTTGACCTTAATTGATTTTAGTTTGTCTTCTAATATTAAAAGACTCTGGGTGATCAATCTGGGTACCGGTGAGGTCTTATTTAATTCTTTGGTTGCACATGGTAGAAATACGGGCGATGAATTTGCTTCGAATTTTTCAAATACTGCGGAATCCTTTAAGAGTAGTTTAGGCTTTTATTCAACAGGCGAAATTTACGTTGGTAAACATGGGATGTCACTTCGATTAGATGGTCTGGAAAAAGGAGTAAATGATAATGCCAGAGCAAGAGGCGTGGTGATGCATGCAGCAGAGTATGTTTCTAATTCATTTATAAAAAACAATCAAAGATTAGGAAGAAGTTTGGGTTGTCCTGCTGTTCCTGTAACCTTGTCTAAAGCAATTATCAGTGTTATCAAAGATAAATCCTGTTTCTTTATTTATCATCCTTCAAGAGTGTCAAAATTTGGATCCAAATCAGTTTTGTAATTTGCCGTATAAAGCAGCATCAAAAGTATCGCTATCATCTTTAAAAATCAATTTATTGTTCTCGCTCCAAGCAGTCCAATATAAGAGATGAAAGGCGACTTTTTTTTTGATTTTGACAAATTTTGTTCTTTTGTTCTGTAACGTTTCTTTGATTTATTCCAGATTCCAATTGACTCCGTCGTTCAGTAAATATTCCGTTACTATTAACTCCTTTGTAAAATATTCTGTTTTTTTGTAAAAGCCAAGGACTTCTTTTGGGTCGTTGAACTAAATTACATTTGGTTTCTGTTTGAGATGCCGTTTTTCTCCGGGAACAATTCGTTTTTTGCCTAAACCAGTTTGTTTGAACCTGTTTTAGAATGGTCATTACCCATATTTGAAATTGCTTATTTTGGTAAATAAATCATTTTTAGCCTTGAATACGAGGGCTATTTTTAAGAGATTATAGCAGCATACTATTCAAAACGGCAAGTTGTTGCTCAAGTATCTTCGTCAAAACGACCGTTTTCTAGCGAGTTCTCATCCCTAAATTTAAGATATTGTACTGAAAAAGTCTTTAAACAGCCCTTTTTTTGATGTTTTGCTTTGTTTTTTTTTAAGTATTTTTTGAGTAGTATAAGGATATAATATTTTCATATTAAATTCTTTATGATTTGAATCCTCTTTTAAAAAAAGACTGTCGGAGTAAGTTTGAGACTTTTTAAGAAAAAAACTTGCATTGAAGCAAACTTATTAATTATATTTGCACCGTTGTTAATGCGAAAGTAGCTCAGTTGGTAGAGCTCCAGCCTTCCAAGCTGGTTGTCGCGAGTTCGAGCCTCGTCTTTCGCTCTGAATTTCAAATTTTAGTTTGAAATTTTATTTTACTGTTATCATGCGAAAGTAGCTCAGTTGGTAGAGCTCCAGCCTTCCAAGCTGGTTGTCGCGAGTTCGAGCCTCGTCTTTCGCTCTTTCAAGCCAAAACATAATTGTTTTGGCTTTTTTTTGTCATTTATTTTAGGATTACTTTACAAAACTCAAATCAGTTCCGCTTTCTAGTTCTTCAGGACTTTGATTTTGTCGAAACAATCGTGCGGTCAGATTGCCTTTCAGGGTGATTGAATCTCCTTTTATATCCAGCCAGCTTCCTTCTCTCAATCCTAAAACCGGAACAGTATTAAATGCATGGTATTCTTTAATTCGGGTTTCGCGAGTTTCGCCCATGTGTGTTGAAGTAGTATCCGGATCTAAATAATGCGGATTCAAATTGAAAGGAACCAATCCCAGCGTTTGAAAACTTGGGGGATAAACTATTGGCATGTCATTTGTTGTTTGCATCGTTAATCCGCAAATGTTACTTCCTGCGCTTGTTCCAAAATACGGAGTTCCGTTTTTTACCACATCAGTGAGGGTTTCCATAAGGTTGTTTTTGTATAATTGTGATACTAAAACAAATGTATTTCCACCTCCTGTGAAAATTCCTTCTGCTTTTTTTACAGCTAATTTGGTGTTTTCAAACTCATGAATTCCAATTATTTCTTTATTTATTTTGGCGAAAGCCAAGCGTACCATTGCAGTATACTCTTTATGAGAGATCCCACCAGGTCTGGCGTAAGGAATAAAGAGAATTGTATTACAGTTTTGAAAATGCAATTGTAATTCTGGTAATAAATAGTCCAGATAGTTCTCGTTTGCAAGAGTAGATGTGCTTGCAATTAGGATGTTTTTCATTTTTTTTTGATACATAATTTGCGCTAAAGGTATTAAATCAGGCTTTTTTATTTCAAATTTTTAATTAACATTTTTTTACCAAGGCATTAGTAATTAATTTGGAGTGCATTAAGATACTTTTACGATAAGTCAATAAGGACTTCAAGAACGATGATTAGAATTGTGTATTTGTTTTTGGCTTTTGCAACAACAGCGGCGATGTCACAAGAAGGAAGCCGAATACAACTGAACGGAAAAGTGACAGCTGATGTTTCTGTTCCGGAAGGGGTTTATGTCATAAATAAAAAAACAGAGAAGACTTCTATTACGGGTCAGGATGGTAACTTTTCTATTATGGCTGCCGTTGGTGATACGTTGTTGTTTTCAGCAGTGCAGTTCAAAGATACCAAAATACTTTTGACCCAAGTCCATTTTGATCAAGGGATTCTTTTTGAAAAAATGACACCTATTGCGAATCAATTGCGGGAAGTTATTGTTCGAAATGGGATCAATGCAGTATCAATGGGGATAATTCCTAGAGAGCAAAAAATTTACACCCCTGCAGAACGCAAATTATATACTGCCAGCAATCTTAATGCCAGTGCTAATGTGGGTAGCATGATGGGAGGGTCCGTGTCAGCAGATCCGTTATTGAACTGGATTTCAGGAAGAACAAAAATGCTAAAAAAAGAACTTGAAGTGGAGCAGAAAGAATCCTATTTGAGGCAATTAGAGAACCTGTTTGCCGTTGACTATTTTGTGAGTAAGTTAAAAATACCGGTTGAGTATGTCAAAGGATTTGAATATTACAGCCTTGAAAACGAACGATTTGTGGCTGTTTTGAAATCTAAAAATGTGACGATGACCACTTTTTTGATGGGGGAATTAGCAATAAAATATAAAGAAATAATTGCCAGTGAAAATTAAAAATACCTTACAGTTGTTATTCTTTCTCGTAGTTCAAGCCACTTTTGGACAGGTAGAAATGGTAAAGGAAATTCGAGGAAAAATCACTTCGGATTCTGTTGCTGTTGACCGCATTAATATTGTAAATATATCAACAGGAAAAGCAACCGTGTCACAGGGTAATGGCTTTTTTGTTATACCTGCAAAAGAAGGCGACGTTTTAGTCTTTACTGCCGTTAATCTGGAAACATTACGCCGAAAAATTAATAAACAAGATGTATTAGAAACGGTTTTTTCAGTGATAATGATCCCAAAAAGCATTATTCTGAATGAGGTTGTAGTCGGTGAATCTTCTATTTCAGCAGAGAGTTTAGGGATTATTCCCTACGGTCAAAAGAAATATACGCCTGCTGAGAGGAAATTATACACCGCAACTTCCGGTGGAGGAATTGATGGATTGCTCAATACTATTTCTGGACGAAAAGCCATGTTGAAAAAAGAAATTATAATTGAGAAGAAAGAACAGTTACTAGCGAGAATTGATGGGCTTTTTGAGGATAAGTACTATACGCAAACATTAAAAATACCCTCGGATTATATCAAAGGATTTCAATATTATTGTGTGGATAATATAGCTTTTGCAAATGCGTTGCGTGCTAAAAATAAAACATTGGTTATGTATTTAATTGTAAGCCTTGCTGCAAATTATAACGAAATAATAGCCCTTGAAAATCAATAGTGTTTTATCGGGGATGTTATTTTTACTAAACCAAATTTCTTTTGGACAAACGCACCATGAAAAGCTGCTAAACAAGATCAATGGGAGAACGAAACGGCTTAAGAAATTAGTTGTTTTGGAGAAAAAAGAAAACGATATCAAATTAATTTCTGAATTGTACAATCCAGAATATTTTACGGTTCAATTGGGGATTGCAAGTGATTACGTTACTGGTTTTAAATATTTTATAGTAGAAAATGAAATTTTTTTGGAAGTTTTAGCCTCCAAAAATAAACAAAAGACTACTTTTTTTATGGTAGCTTTGGCCGAAGAATATAAGGCTATACTTGCCAAAGAAAATAGATAACAGTCTTTAAAAAAATAATACTAAAAAAAATCACAATGAAAACAAGAATAAAAATCATTTGTTTAATTTTCTTTTGCCAATTTTCTTTTGGTCAAAATGAAAGCAGGAAGTCTTTACATGGTCAGTTTATTAACGAATCTGCTTTAGTGGATCACGGGTATGTTTTTAATTTAAATTCAAAAACCAGAACTTTTATAAGTAATCAGGGCTTTTTTGATATTTTGGCGAAAGCGAAAGATACGTTGCTTGTTTCAAGTAGTTTATTCAAGTCTAAAAAGATAGTTGTTGCGGAAAAAGATTTTGAAAAATCGTTGTTTGTAATTAATTTAGAGACGCAAACTACGCTGCTCAATGAAGTTATTGTGAAACGAAAAGCCGAAATTAAACCCATAGTAGGAGGTTCGCAGCGCATTGTAGATATGCAATTTGTAGATGACGAAAAATCATCTCCTATTAATAGAACAATGCCGTCAGACGGGACTATAGAAAACGGAATGGATTTTGTCAGAGTGTTCAAAATGGTTTCGAAATTATTTAAGAAAGATTCCGAAGATAAAGCAGGTTTAAATCCAAATGTAGATTTTTCGGATGTAGTCTCGAAAGGAATGGATGCTTATTTTTTTACCAATACATTGAGGTTGAAAAAGGATGAGATAGGTCTTTTTCTGGATTATTGTGAGGGTGATCCAAAAGCAAAAACCCTTTTGAAACAAGAAGATGAGTTTTTGCTGATTGATTTCTTAATTACCAAGAACGAAGAGTTTAAAAGAATTACTACTTTTGAAAAATGAAATCGCCATGATTCCAGAATACAAATAAGATTGAAGAATGGCGATACCATTTTCCGATAAAAAACAAATAGAATCTTCGAATGAAAAAAATAATTTTAATTTCCTTTTTTGGACTGCTATTTTTGACGTTAACTTCGTTCAGTATGCACAAGTTTTACGTGGCATTGTATCAGGTGAATTACGCTCCCGAAAAGAAAATGCTCCAAATCACCTCGCGTATTTTTGTAGATGATTTGAATAGTGCTATCGGAAAAAAGTACAGTAAAAAAATCAACTTGGGTTCTGAGAAAGAAACCGCTGCGGATTTGGTTTTATTGAAAAAGTATTTCACTGAAAAGTTTTCCATAAAAATTAATGGACATCCCACCACGATGTATCTTTTGAGTAAAGAAATGGAAGGCGATGTGCTTATTTGTTATTTGAGCATAAAAGATATTCCAAAAATAACGACTCTTGAAGTGTATAATACAGTCCTTATTGAAGGAAATAACGAGCAGCAAAACATCATGCATTTTAAGGTTTTTGGGATTAAAAACACGATGCTGTTTACAGATTCTGTATCAACTGGAGTTTTAAAGTATGAATAAATTTTGAAACGGCTATTTAAAATGCTAGTTTCACACAATTAATGAACCATAAATTTACTATGAAAAAAATATTTTTATTTTTATTTCTTCCTGCGTTGTTAGTTGCGCAAGAAAAATCGACTACGGTAACGCCAAAACAAACCGGAAAGTACGATACCAATAAGTTTAGTCAAATGTATGATTTGTTAGCTACGCCTAACCTATTTCGTACGGCTTCAGGAGCTCCGGGTCCTGCTTATTACCAGCAACAAGCTGATTATAAAATCAATATTGATTTAGACGACAAAAATTCTAAGCTAACAGGCTCTGAAACTATTACGTATTATAATAATTCACCTGATACCTTAGAATATTTGTGGGTACAACTAGACCAAAATCAATCCGCTAAAAATTCGCAAACCCCTTTAGCAGAAAGCCAAAGAATGGAACAGGTTTTTCCGGCGGGAAACTTCACAAATAAGTTTTTAAAACAAGAATTAGAGCGTGGTTTTAATATTGACTTTGTAAAAGACGCGAAAGGAAATCCGTTATCTTTTACGATCAACCAAACTATGATGCGTATTAATTTAGAGACACCGATGAAACCAGGAGAGAAATTCTCTTTTGCAATCAATTGGTGGTATAATATCAATAATTACAGAGCTGAAGGCGGCCGATCCGGGTATGAATTATTTGAAAAATCAGGAAATAAATTATATGTAATTGCGCAGTTTTATCCTAGAATGGCAGTATACAATGATGTTGAAGGATGGCAGAATATGCAATTTTGGGGAACGGGAGAGTTTACGTTGCCTTTTGGTGATTTTGATGTGAACATCACGGTACCTGCAGATCACATTATGGAAGCTACGGGTGATCTTATGAATAGGAGTGAAGTGTTTACGGCGGCGCAACTAAAAAGATATGAGTTAGCACAAAAAACGTACGACAAACCTGTAGTTGTTGTTACGCAAGCAGAGGCGGAAGCTAGCGAAAAAGGATTTTCAGATAAGAAAAAAACATGGAAATTTAGCGCTAAAAACGTGAGGGATTTTGGTATTGCTACTTCTAGAAAGTTTATATACGATGCAATGGCCGTTAAATTGAATGATAAAACGGTAATGGCAATTTCAGTTTATCCAAAAGAATCCAATCCACTTTGGGGAGAAACGGCAACAAGAACCGTAGCACACACGCTGAAAAGTTATTCAGCGCATACTTTTGACTATCCTTATCCTAAAGCAGTTTCAGTATCTGCTGAAGATCAAGGAATGGAGTATCCAATGATTTGTTGGAATTACGGGCGTCCAGATGAAAAAGGTGTTACTAGTGATCGCATAAAAAATGGAATGATAGGTGTAACAATTCATGAAGTAGGACACAATTTCTTTCCTATGATTGTAAATTCTGATGAACGTCAATGGTCCTGGATGGATGAAGGATTGAATACCTTTATGCAGTATATGGCAGAGCAAGAAATGGGAACTAATTTTCCTTCCAGTCGTGGTCCAGCAAGTAAGATCGTTCCGTACATGAGCGGGGATCAAAAATTCTTGGAGCCTATTATGTCTAATTCGGAGACAATAGTTCAATTTGGGGCAAACGCCTACGGAAAGCCAGCAACAGGCTTAAATATCCTTAGAGAAACTATCATGGGAAGAGAGTTGTTTGATCATGCTTTTAAAGTATATGCAAACCGATGGAAATTCAAGCACCCAACACCAGAAGATTTTTTTAGAACTATGGAAGATGCTTCTGCAGTAGATTTAGATTGGTTTTTCAGAGGTTGGTTCTACTCCACGGATTTTGTAGATATAGGCATCAAGGAAGTTAAACAATATTATGTTTCACTGACTCCCACGAAAGATTTAAAAGACGCCACAGTACGAAGAGGTCGTTTTGGACAAGAAAAAGGACCCTTCCTTTATTTAGTCCCAGAAACAAGTGAAGAATTGTCCGCTAAAGATAAAAAAGCATTGGCAATTGCAGATGTAAATTTACTTTCGGAGTATGTAAATCAAAATTTTACTGCAGATGAAAAAGCTAAACTTAAATCGCCAAAGTATTTCTATGAAGTAGATTTCAACAAGCCAGGCGGTATGTTAATGCCAATCATTGTTGAGCTAACCTATGAAGATGATACAAAAGAAACCTTCAAATATCCTGCGCAAATCTGGAGAAAAAACAATGATACGGCTAAGAAAGTGTATGCAACTGAAAAAGCAATCAAAAAAATCCAGATAGATCCAAAATTAGAAACAGCTGATATTGATGTAACCAATAACACGTGGCCAAAAGAAGAAGTGAAGTCTAAATTTGATTAAATAAACGGTACTGCTAAAAAAAGACTCTAAAAAGAGTCTTTTTTTATGAAAAAATTAAAACGCAAAGTTTCAAAATTAGGTATCTTTGTAGCAACTAAAAACAAAAAATATGTTTGGCATAGGAGGAGGAGAATTAATATTTATTATGTTTATAGTGCTCATGCTTTTTGGGTCAGATAAAGTACCTGAAATGGCACGTACGATGGGTAAAGCAATGGCGCAATTGAAAAATGCAACTAACGATATAAAAAGCGAAATTCAAAAAGGAGCAGAGGCGAATGGGTTTGACACCAAATCTTTGAGCGATTTTCGAGGTAATATTACGACTGAAATCAATAAAGCAAAGGACAATTTGATGGGGGATACCTCGCAATTTAAAAACATTACAGAAGGCGTATCGACCGAAATTAATAAAACTACTGAGAGTTTACGGGAAGAAACAACTTCGCAGATCAACACAACAAAAGAAATTATTGAAGATGCCGCAGGTCCCATAAAACGTCAGGTATAATGATAGAAAAAATAGTATCCCTTGATACCCAGTTATTTGTTTATTTGAATGGTTTAGGTTCGACCACTTATGATGGGTTTTGGCTGTTTATCACCAGTCAATTCAATTGGATTCCGCTTTTTTTGCTTTTGTTGTATTTCATTTATAAAAAATTAGGCCTACAGCAAACCTTATATGTATTGTTGTTTGCAGCTCTTTTAGTGACAATTACAGATCAGACAACGAACTTATTCAAGAACGGATTTCAACGATTGCGTCCCTGTAATAATCCGGAAATCAATTCCTTTATTCGTATTGTGCAAGTCCGCAATTCCTTTAGTTTTTTCTCGGGTCACTCCTCAAACACAATGGCTGTTTGCGTTTTTTTATACTTTGTTCTCAAAAAAACGACTAAATATATGGCCTTTCTGTTCTTATGGCCTTTAGTTTTTGCCTACAGTAGAATCTATTTAGGATTGCATTATCCATTGGATATTTTATCCGGCTATTTATGTGGCGTTATTTTTGGAACACTTATGTTTAAAGGATATACAATAGCACAGAAAAAATATTTCCCAGTTAATCCTATCAAGTAGCAGGAGTCGTTTCCTGCTCTAGACTGTATTTCCGATATAAAACTACGATTAAAGATCTTGTTTTTCTACATCGGGAGATGTCGTTCCTGCCGGGGCTAAGGTATTTGGTTTCAAAAAAAGATTGCTAACTAAAGCACTCTGCTCACTGTCAATCCATCACGAATAGGCAATAAAACAGTTTCTATACGGGGGTCATTTTTTAATAATTGATTGTAGGCTTGTAATACTTTTGTACTCACATCATTGGTTTGTAAGGGTTCCAGAACTTTTCCGCTCCACAAAACATTATCGGATAGGATAACGCCGCCTTTATTCATTTTAGGAACAATCATTTCAAAATAATTCAGATAATTTTCTTTATCAGCATCGATGAAGACCAAATCAAATTGCAGTTCTAAAGTTGGGATTATGGCTGTTGCTTCACCTAAATGTTGTACAATTTGCTTTCCCCAAGATGACTTGTCAAAATGTTTGCGCTGGAAATCAACTAATTCTTCTTTGATGTCAATCGTATGCAATTGACCATTTTCCCGCATGCCTTCGCACAAACATAAAGCGGAATACCCGGTATAAGTCCCAATTTCCAGAATGTTCATAGGTCGAATCAATTTTGATAGCATACTCAAAACCCGACCTTGAAAATGACCACTTAACATGCGTGGCAATAAAATTTTCTGGTAGGTTTCTTTATTTAGTGCCGCTAATAAAGCAGGCTCTTTTTCGGAATGTTGCTCGATATAATCTTCTAATTCTTGGGAAATGAAATGCATTAGTTGAGTTTTTTCAATTTGTGACAAAGTTATCAAATTATCAAATCAACAAATCAACAAATTGTCATTAACTTTGCACCATGCAAATCGAGAAAAAAGACATACGAGCGGTATCCAAAGAACAATTACGCGAATTTTTTATCACTAACGGAGACAAAGCCTTTCGCGGAAATCAGGTCTACGAATGGTTGTGGAGCAAAGGTGCGCATAGTTTTGAGGATATGACTAATGTGTCTAAAGAAACGCGTGCTATGCTTGAAACACACTTCGTGATCAACCATATCAAAGTAGATACAATGCAACGCAGTGAAGACGGAACGGTAAAAAATGCTGTACGTTTGCATGATGGGTTGGTGGTGGAATCAGTCTTGATTCCTACTAATACCAGGACTACAGCTTGTGTTTCCAGTCAGGTGGGGTGTAGTTTGGATTGTAATTTTTGCGCTACAGCGCGATTAAAAAGAATGCGAAATCTGGAGCCAGCGGAAATTTATGATCAGGTAATAGCCATTGATAAAGAAAGCCGTTTGTATTACAATCATCCGTTATCAAATATCGTTTTCATGGGAATGGGAGAACCTCTTATGAACTATAACAATGTCTTGAAAGCTATTGAAATGATTGTTTCTCCAGAAGGGTTAGGAATGTCGCCTAAACGCATTATGGTTTCTACTTCAGGAGTGCCTAAAATGATTAAGAAATTAGCGGATGATGAGGTGAAGTTTAAGTTGGCCGTTTCGCTACATTCAGCAATCGATGAAATTCGTTCCAGAATCATGCCGTTTAGCGCAAACTTTCCATTGGCAGAGTTGCGGGAATCATTAGAGTATTGGTACCGAAAAACAAAAAGCAAAATTTCCTACGAATATGTTGTTTGGAAAGATATAAATGACAATAAAGCTTCGATAGAGGCCTTAGTAAAGTTTTGTAAATATGTTCCTTGCAAAGTGAATCTTATTGAATATAATCCCATTGATGATGGGGAGTTTCAACAAGCCTCTGATGAATCAATAGAGGCGTACATAAAAGCGCTTGAGGCTGCCGGAATTGTTGTAAAAGTGCGAAGAAGTCGCGGTAAAGATATAGATGCTGCCTGCGGACAATTAGCAAACAAGGAAGCGTAAAAGGATTCGGTTTTTATGGAAATATCAAAATAATGGCAGGTTAATAATGTACCTTTGAATTCTAATGAATGTGACCTCTAAAATTAAACAGCCCATTTTTGATGAAATGGAACTTTTTGAAAAAAAGTTCTACGAATCGATGACGTCTCAAGTGGCTTTGTTGAATAGAATCACGTATTATATTGTCAATAGAAAAGGAAAACAAATGCGTCCCATGTTTGTTTTTTTGACGGCCAAAATGGTTTCGGCAGGAGTTGTAAACGAGCGTACATATCGCGGCGCTTGTGTTATTGAACTTATTCATACCGCTACATTAGTTCATGATGATGTAGTAGATGACAGCAACCGCAGAAGAGGTTTTTTCTCGCTAAATGCGCTTTGGAAAAATAAAATTGCCGTACTTGTTGGTGATTATTTGTTGTCCAAAGGATTGTTGCTTTCTATAGACAATGGTGATTTCGATTTACTCCGAATTATTTCCGTAGCAGTACGTGAAATGAGTGAAGGGGAATTACTCCAAATTGAAAAAGCCCGAAGACTTGACATTACAGAAGATATCTATTATGAAATCATTCGGAAAAAGACAGCTACACTTATTGCTGCCTGTTGTGCTCTGGGAGCAAGATCAGTAATTGAAGAGGAAGTTCAGGTTGAAAACATGCGCAAGTTTGGAGAACTCATAGGCATGGCTTTTCAAATAAAAGATGATTTATTTGATTATACGGAGGAAGCTATTGGTAAACCAACCGGAATTGACATCAAAGAACAAAAGATGACATTGCCACTTATTCATGTTCTGAATACGTGTACTTCAAAAGAAAAAACGTGGTTGATCAACTCCATAAAAAACCATAATAAAGATAAAAAACGCGTCAAAGAAGTGATTGCTTTTGTGAAAAACAATAACGGATTGCTTTATGCGGAACAAAAAATGGTCGAATTTCAGCAAGAAGCCCTTTTGATTTTGGATAACTATCCCAATTCTGAATTTAAAGAGGCACTTATTTTAATGGTAAATTATGTCATTGAAAGAAAAAAATAATTTTTTTTAAAATAATCTTTTCTCGTTAACTATCCATTTTATTAATTTTTTTAAACCTAAAATTTTGGCAGTGTTTTTCTTTTTAAGAACTCTTGCTGCGTTTCAAACTTGCAAAGGGTTTAGTTTTTAAATGACAGTCTTACTTTGTCTTTTTTTTATAACTTAAGCAGTGGATTGGAGGACATAAGCACGGCATGAGCCGAATTTGATAGTACGGAGCGTAATTCAAATAAGAAGCTTAATCTGTGTCAAAGGAACTTTTTAAACAAAAAAAAACAGTAGCGAACATTTGTTTACTACTGTTTAAAAATTGTAATTTTTTAGTATTCTTCTTTTTAAAAACTAATTAAAGGATAATTAATTTTTGTCCCAAATCAATTTAGTGGTTAGTAAATCACCACCTATATTAGAGGATGCTTGTTGATAATTTTCGCCGTTTAACTGAGGGGAGTTCACGGGATAATTAAGGCGACTTGGCATTTCTGTCAAATTGTTTAAAGCTTTAAAGGTATAGGTTGTTGCGCCTTCAAAAGGATTATTCAAGGCATAAGTACCGCCTGGTTTCAAGATTGTATTAGGGAATCCAGTTCGTCTGTGTTCTGACCAGGCCTCTGTAGGCTGCATGTAAAGCGCTATGTATTTTTGAGTCAGTACATTTTCTTTTGATGGTGGGGCCAGGTTCGTTAAGTAGGTACTAATTTTAGCTGCTGTGACTCCCCAACGTTCCATGGAAGCTCTTACGCCATTGGTGTAATTTGTATTGTTCCAATTGTTATTTTCGGCCAATAAAAATTCAACTTCCGCATATTCCATAAAGTATTCAGTATAATTAGTTTTAAGAATATTAGAACTAAATCGCGATGTATTAGGTAACTGTGATGGTGCTGATGCACTAGGAATTCCATATGGCATTCCGATATATTGGGCTAAATCATCAGTTTCTGTATACAAGTTGTTACCCACATCTTCTAAGGATGCAGTTATTGGAGCTGCATATTTTTGCAACCTTGGATCCGCACTATTGTTTCCTAAAGTTCCTTTTAATAAGTCTACAAAAGTATTAGAAATCGTAAAATCATCTCTGTTGTTTATAAAAAAAGCAATATAGAGTGGGCTAGGATTGATGGCATCATTTTGATAAGTCAAGCCAACATTATCTGAATTTGAAAGCATAACGCCCGAAGCGATTGCATCAGTAATGTGACCTTCGGCACCAGAAACAACTCCTTTTACTCTGTTTGCTATTCGTAAGCGCAGGGAGTTAGAGAATCTTTTTAGTTTTTGAGCATTTCCCTGAAAAAGTTGATCCCCTCGGGTAAAAACTACTTCAGTAGCTACAATCATTTCAGAGGCTTCTTGTAATTCTTTTAGAATATCAGCATATATTTTTTGCTGACTGGCATATTTGGGTTTCAGAATGCCTTTTTCTAATTGCAAAGCTTGAAAATCGGCATCACTATTTCCGTAAGAGTAATAAGGGACATCACCATAGGTGTCTACTAATTGAGAAAAAGTATACGCCAGCATTATTCTTGCCGCAGCTATTTGATTGTCATTATTTCCATAAGATGACATTTCAGCTCTTGTTGCAGGATCTACATTCAAATCTATGACTAACTTATAATTATTGGCAGCTAAATAATAGGAGTTGTATAAAGCAGTATTGGTTTCCTGTCTGAATTGGAAGCGATCCTCTTCTGTGTAATTTGTCTGTGCCGAATATTGAACCCATGGTAAAGTCATTCTAGCAGAAGAGAATGGGCCTCTGGTTCCGTCCATAATGGCTTTATTGGCAAAGTTGAATACTCCATAGCTAGGTACGGATACCGGTCTGTTTGGGTCATTGTTGATTTCTTCTAAATCAGCGGTGCAGCTTGTGGTTACAAGTATAGCAATAAATGCTAAGGCAGATATGATTCTTTTTTTCATGATTTTTTTATTAGAATTTAAATTCCAGGTTCATTCCGTAGGTTCTGGTAGAAGGCAATGAACCTCCTTCGATACCTTGTGTATTGCCACTTCCGTATGAAGCCATTTCTGGATCCATTCCTTTCCAGGCCAATCCCCAAGCAAATAAGTTTCTTCCATAAACAGATAGTTTAATACTGCTAAAAGGACTTTCTTTTTTGATTGGCAAGTTGTATCCAAAAGATACTTCTCTTAATTTGATGTAATCAGCATCAAAAACATTTTGAGCATCTACAGTGTTGTAATGTGCTTGTGCCCATGTTCTTGCAGGAATATTTTGTGTATTTTGTGTTCCGTCAGCCAAAACACCATCTACAACAATTCCATTTTCTCTTATTCCGTTTGCTGCAGAATTTTCAAGCATTCCAGAATAAGTTCCCCACATGTGAGTAGTAGAGAAATAACTACCACCTTTTTGAATGTCAATTAAAGCACTCAAGCTAAAGTTTTTATACCGGAAAGCATTTCTTATTCCCATGTTGTAATCCGGTATAATAGATCCGAGTGATTTTTGTTCAGAGGCTACGTAATTTCCATCTGCTCCCACTAGCTTGTTCCCATTGTTGTCATATACAAAGTCAGTTCCGTAGAGTTGACCGTATTTTTGACCTACAACAGCTAATAAACGTGCTCTAAAAGGCCCTTGTGCTAATTGTAAACTCGTTACATCTTCGAATAATTCGACTAATTTGTTGTCATTTTTAGCAAAGTTCCAAGTGATGTCCCAGTTGAAATCTTCAGTTCGTATCGGGTTAATGTTCAAGGTAGTTTCGATACCTCTGTTTTGTAATTTACCTGCGTTAATCAGTTTAGAGCTAAATCCTGTGCTCGTTTCTAATTGTATCGGTGTAATTAAATCAGTTGTAATTACGTCATAATAGGATACGTCTAAATTTACTCTTTTTTTGAATAAACTGAATTCCAGACCAATTTCTTTAGTAGTTTTCAATTCAGGTACAAGATCAGCGTTATTAGAGCTTAAAGCCGTACTATATCGTGGATCACCTTGAAAAGGAGAATAAACGTCAATATAATTTTGAAGACGGTAAGGTGATGTGCTGTTTCCGGCTTGTGCCCAACCTGCTCTTAGTTTACCAAAATCCAACCAATCAATATCAGTCAGTTCAGAAAAAATAAAACTACCCGTTACCGAGGCGTAGTTTACGGATTTGCTAGTGGTACTAAACCAGTCATTTCTATCCGTAACTTCAAGAAATAACATGTTGTCATATCCCACCGAAGCAAAACCATAAAGACTATTAGTGGTCATGAATTGTTGCTCATTAGTAGCTAGAGCTTGTTCAGAACTGTTGGATAAGTTATACAATCCTGGCAATACTAATCCTCCTACAGACTCTCCGCGAATGGAGTTGAAGGAATAATTTCTTCTGTTTGCACCTAAAAACGAATTAACACTAAATTTTCCTATTTTTTTGTCAAAATGGACTCTTCCTTCATAATTGAAATCACTTAAAGTTCTGGTTTGATCCGTATAACTCGATTGAGCCTGTGAGCCTATAGCGACTCTTTCACTTACTCTAAAAGTATAAGTGTCAGCATACACATTTCCTACTACATATAATTCATCAGTGATGTTATATGTCAATTTAGCGTTTCCAAAAAGACGGTTTCTTTTGTCTTCGGATGTATTTTCATTGATGGTCCAATAGGCGTTGTCAGAATAATTAGGTGCAGCATCGTCAAAACCTTTTCTGTTCCAAGTTCTTTGGTCGCCATTGGCCAGTTTGTAATCCTTTAATTCATTGTAGTCCAATTGTCTTTGTCCCCATTGAAAGAATTTTTGTCCTAAACTATTGTCTCCATATCCTTGTTCGGGTCTGTTAAAACCTTTGGTCAAAGTATAGGTAGCCATAGCTTCTACTTTTAATTTATCCGATATTTTAGTACTCGCATTAAAAGAGAAGGTGTTTTTGGACAGTCTGCTATTTGGAACGATTCCGTCTGTACTTTGGTTCGCATAGGCAACTCTGATATTAGAATCTTCGGTTGCTTTCATGAAAGAGATCGAGTTGTTGCGTGTTACACCAGTTCTAAAAAAAGAACGAACATCGTTAGCAGGTGCAACCCATGACCTTTCTTTTAGAAAATCATTAGAAAATTCAGGATCAAAAGCATTCCAGGGAAGGTATTTTAAATTGGGATCGTATTTAGGTCCCCAGCTTTCATCTGTTCCATAATCAGGAACGTTGTATGTGGTTCCGTTTATGTTAGCTGTTCCAAAAGTAGTTGAATTACCACCACCATAAGAGTTTTGAAGGTTTGGCATGATGTTGATCGATTCGAGAGTGATTCCACTGTTGAATTCGATTACACCTTTTCCTTTTTTAGCTGATTTTGTAGTGTACAAAATGGCACCGTTACCGGCTCTATTCCCGTAAAGTGCGGCAGCAGGACCTCCTTTTAATACCGTAACGGATTCGATATCGTCTGGATTAATATCCGCAGAAGCGTCTCCATAATCCCTACCTCCGGCTCCTCTTTCGGTATTGGAGTCGTTATAATTACCATTGTCTAAAGGAATACCATCTATCACAATCAAAGGTTTGTTTTCTCCGGTTACGGATCCAATACCTCTCATGATAATTCGTGAAGAGCCTCCCATTGTTGATGGTGCAACTACTTGAACCCCTGCCACATTTCCAGAAAGAGCTGATACTGCATTGTTTTGACCACCTTGAGACAGTAAATCACCGCCTACTTCCTGAGTTGCATATCCTAGTGATTTTTTTTCTCTTTTGATTCCAAGGGCTGTAACTACAACACCTTCTAATTGTACAGCATCATCTTTCAGTTTGATTGTCAAATTAGTTGATGAAGCTAAGACTTCTTTACCGATCATTCCAATGTAGGAAAAAACCAGCATTTGTTCTGGTGCTACCATGATTTGAAATTTACCGTCAAAATCAGTCTGAATTCCGTTTGTGGTTCCTTTAACCAGAATGTTAACTCCTGGAATTGGTAATCCGCTTTCGTCGGAAACCAACCCGGAAACCATTCTTTCCTGAGCAAATGTAACTTGCGAAATCAGTGCTATTGCCAGCACCAAAAAGCTATTAAACATTAATTTCATATTAAAATATTTTTGAATTAGATTTTCAAAATTCTTAATAAATTCTTAACATTCCTAATTAAAACCTATTAAATATTAACGATAATTCAATATATTGAACAAATACTATTAATTATTCAATTTTTTTATTCAAAATAAATTAAGTATAATTGTGTTTTTTATCATAAAAAAGCACCTATTGATCTCAATATTATGATAATTTTTTGCGGATGCTTAATCTAGATATTATATATGGAAATGGAAGGAGTAGTTAAATATTATTAGTTTTTTTGCTTCGAAAAAGAACGGTATTTGGCACAGTTATATTACTAGGATTGAAAAACTGATTTGTATGAAGATACCTAATGAATTAATAATTAGGGCTTTATTTTCATACTGCCTTGGAGATTGCAAGTAACGATACTTATTGCGCTTTTTTTTTAATAATATCGAAGTTTTAAGTACTAAAGATGTCTTTGTCTTGTTTTATTTATCCTAAAAAAATACAGTATTAAATCAAACAAAAATACGAAAGAGGTTAGGTAGTTTAAACAGATTTAGCGGACACTAATGGTCTTTTATTAGTTGAGAAACTGCAGGATGCTTGTTATGTGTATCAGCAATTAGAGTCTAATGGAAGGAATATTTTAATGGTAGTGCCTTCATTCTCTTTTGAAACAATACTGAAAACACCATTTATTTTTTTTATAATTGTTTTGCTTAGATAAAGGCCCATGCCTAATCCCTGTTGTTCTCTCTCTTCTCTTTTGAATTGTTGCGCAGCACCAATTTTATTTAATTCAGCAGAACTAAACCCTATGCCAAAATCTTTAATAACCAGTTCATAGTATTCCTCATTATATTTTTGGCCGGAAACAATAATTGTAGGATCCTTTTTAGAAAATTTCAATGCATTATCAATTAATTCAAATAGGATGAATTTTAAGTGTCTTTGACTAATTTTTATAGTAGCTTCATCTATTTTGAAATTAATTGTATTGTTTTTTTTATCATAAATCTCAAAAATTTTGCTTGTAGTATTTACAAATGTCGTCGCTATTTCAGTTTTTGACTGGTGATCAAACTCGATTGTATTGTTTTTAAGATTTTGATAGAGTATTAAGTTTTGCATTGTTCTGTTTAATCGTTCTCCAGAGACCCTTATTGAATCATAAAATGTAGCGATTTCATTTTTTTTATAGTTTTCTGTAGCATCCATGAGCAATTCTATTGAACCTAAAATCCCGGAAAGAGGGGTGTTTATTTCATGTGCAAAATGATTTTTTTTGCCAATATATAAATTATTATTGGCATTCTTTATTTTTTCAAATCGTTCTATTTTTACATCTATTGTTTTTATTAACTCTTTGATTTTAAATGGTTTTGATAAAAAATCATCAACGCCTTCTAACAGGCATTTTCTCATCAAATTATTTTCTTTTTTTGCTGTCAGAAAAATAAAAGGAATGGGGCTCAAAGATTGGTTTTCTGAGATTGTTTTATGGAATACATGTCCGTCCATTACGGGCATCATTATATCGCATATAATTAAGTCAGGAATCCAGTATTCTAGTAGATCTAAAGCGTTTTGGCCATTAGAGGCAACTTTTACCTCGTAATTTTCATACCTTAGAAGTTCAGCAATGGTCTCTCTAATATTTGGGTCATCATCAACTAAAAGGATATTATTTTTTTTCATAAGGGAAAATTAATTTTATTCGAGTTCCAATGTTTTCTTGAGTTTTTAGTTCTATTTTACCGTTTAAAAAATCTGTAAATTGTTTTACAACTGCTAATCCTAATCCGGAACCAGTTATTGCCGTTGTATTTGAAGCTCTAAAAAAGGATGTAAATACATATTGAATATCATTTTCGGGAATTCCAATTCCAAAATCAATCACCTCTATTTCTAGTTCTTTTTCTAAATAGGTTATAAGGAGTAAAGGGTCTGGTTTTCCTTTGGAATATTTAAAGGCATTATTAATTAGATTCGTTAGAATGTGAGTCATTAAGATTTCATCTGTAATAAAAAAATGTTTTTCACCTTTTATTTTTACTTGAATTTTGCGTTTGTGATGTTGATTATTAAAATAAAGATTTAATAAGGAGTTAATGAATGTATTAAAATCTAGAACTTTTATTGTTTTTTGAATTTTTTCCGATTCGTATTTTCCAAAAATTAATATGTTGTTCATTAACTCGATCATTCGATCTACTTCATTTTTTATTCGTAACGTTATTTTTTCTAAGGATTGGTGTGTGTTTTTGTCAAAATGATCTAATTTAAGCTCAATGAGTTCCGCATTGGAATAAATAACCGTCAAAGGGGTTCTAAATTGATGAGACGCCATTGTAATAAACCTAGATTTCATTTCGTTAAGTTCTTTCTCTTTTTCAAATGCTATCTTGATTTCTTCGGTGGCTTTAATTCTATCGCTGACATCTCTGCTGGAAGTTTGTATACCAATGATTATGTTTTCATGATTTAATATTGTTTTTAAAGTGGTTTCCAGCCATATATAGGCATTGTCTTTTTTTCTAAAACGATACGTTACCGTTTTGTTTTTACTGCAATTAAGAAACGCTTTATAATAATTCAACATGTCTGTATGATCGTCAGGATGGATGTAATCAAATATTTTTTTGTTTATTAATTCATCAGGTGTATATCCTATTATTTCTTTTGAAGAATTTGAAATATAGTAATAACTTCCGTCCATTTTTTGTTGACAAATTATATCGGTTGTATTTTCTGCAATGAATCTAAATTTAGCTTCGGACAACTCTAATTGGTTTTCTTTTTCTTTAATCTCACTAATATCAGTATGTGTTCCAATGACTTTTGTCGGCTTTCCTTTTTTATTTTTTTTAAGTATTCCGGAATATTTTATCCATATTATATGTCCGTCTTTATGAATCATTCTTGAAGTTCCTTCATACCGATTTAATTTTTGCGTAACAAAATATTCTAAATCGATTGCAATTTGAATCATGTCCTCTGAGTGAATGCTTTTTTGCCATAATTCTTTATCTTGTATGATTTCTTCTTCAGTATATCCTAACATTCCTTCCCAATTATGAGAGTAGGTTGTTTTCTTAGTTTTAATATTCCATTCCCACATTGCTTGATTTGAACCGGCCATGTAAAAATCAAATCTTTCCAAAGTTTTTTTTAATTTTATATTAATTTTATCTTTGTAAAGCCTGTCTCCAATATTTTTAGCAACTGTGTGTAAGGTTTTAATTTGTTCCTCTTGCCATTTTCTTTCCTCTTTGCATATGGTGTAGCTGATCCAGCCCCAGAATGTAGTTTCCGAAAATATAGGGGTAAATAAATAGGATTTTATTCCTTTTGTTTCCATATATTTTTTAGAAATCACATTTTTATTGTCTCTGACAAGACCATGCAAAGACTTGTTTTTTGATAATATTTCATAAAGTTCTGAAAAATTATCGTAATTATGGTCGTTTTGATTAGGATTGTTAATTTCATTATCTGGTCTTTTATTGACAGAATGAAAGGTTATTATGCCGTTTTTTGTTTTGTTCTTATAAATAGTATAGCTGTCGATTTGTTGTTCTTTGGCAATGTCGCTTAAGTATAAGTCTAAGGCGTCATTTATGGAGTGTTTTTTTAATACAGTATTAGTGACTTTAGAAATGTTTATTAAGAGATTTTTCATCAATCTAAGACGGTTTTATTTATTTGATTTTTTCAATATAATAAATCAATTTTATTAAGACTAATTTATTTCTAATAAAGCATACGCCTTTCTGTTGTATGCGCAAAATTATTTTATCAGATAAAAAAATAATTGTAAATCAATCGGTCTCTTTTGTTAGATTTTTTAGGTGTAATTGCTTCATTTGCGAGGTGTAGTTCTTTAATCATAAATAAAGATATTTTAATTTTAATTTATATGAATACTAGTCCTAATGATTTAAAAAATAATAACAATAATTTAAAATAAAAATAGTTAATTTAGGTGCATGATAAATCAAAAAAGCGGAATAGTATTGATTGAAGATGATGTAGCGCTTGGCAACTCAATCTCGGAGTTATTGAGCCTGAGTGGTTTTAATGTGAACTGGTTCAAAGACGGTATTGATGCACTGTTATACTTAAACAAACACATACCCGATATTATTATTAGTGACTTGATGATGCCTAATATGAATGGAGAAGATTTGTATTTTAATATAAAAAAAAATGGTAAACTAAACGCAGTTCCATTTGTAATAATCACTGCTAATATAGACGATAGCGTTCAGTATAAGCTACTTGAAAACGGAGTCAATGATTTTATAGTAAAGCCTTTTAAGGTTAGAGAGTTAATTTTTAAAGTCAATAATTTACTTGAATTCAAAAATAATATAGAAAAAAAATTCAAACCAGATCCGTTTTCAAAAGTTACTATAAAATTATCTGAAAAAGATTTTCTTACGAGTGTAAATGAACATTTGTTGAATAATTTGAAATTGAATGTTGATATAGATGAATTGTCCAAACAGCTTTTTATTAGTAAATCAACTTTAGATAAAAGAATCAGAAAACTGACAAATAAGAACATCAGCCAATATATGAGAGAGTTTCGATTGGATTACGCCATTAAGCTGATCCATCTTGGAGAAAGAAACATACAGTTCTTGGTTCATGAAACAGGATTTAATTCATTTTCATATTTTACCACTAGTTTTAAGTTATATAGTAATCTGACGCCCAGAGATTATATAAAATCCATCCATAATGACAGTAAATTGCTGGAGAATAACTAAGAAAATAAGGAATAATTAATTGTTGTGTTTTTTTAATTTATTAATAAAGGTCTGGACTTTTTACAAGTAAAAAAAATGAATTTACCGAAGTCATAACTCTTCTTTAGAAGAGGTTGTTACAATAAAAATTCTAAGATCGTTGTCTTGTCGCTTCACATAAGAAAGCACCACAGGCTACCGAAATGTTTAATGATCTAATGGTTCCAAACCATTGGAAGTTTTGCTTTTTTATCAACAATTTCAAGAAACGAAGGATTTACACCACGATCTTCAGATCCTATAATAATCGCTACGGGTTCATTAAGTAAAATGTCATATATATTGATCTGTTTTCTCAATGGCCACAACGTTCTTTATACCAGTAGCCTGCAACAAAAAAATAGTGTCTTTGATGCGTCCTACTGTACAAATAAGAATATTAAAAACGGCGCCTGCAGATGTTTTACCTTATCATCGTTTATTGGTGCTGAACCTGCTTTTTGAACGATAATTTCATTTACTCCTGTACATTCGGCCGTTCTTTTGATAGCACCAAAATTATGGGCATCCGATATTTACCAAAATTAATAACAAAGGTTTCTTTCCATTCTCTATTACGGATTCAATCAAAGATTCTAAATCAAAAAAGGAAATTGTCGGGATAGTTGCCACCGCACCTTGATGATTGTTAGGAGTCAATCTGTTTAGTTTTTCAACTTGAACATACGAAAAGTTGATGTTTCTGCGATTCATCACTTTCATTAAGTTTTACATTAGTTTGCTTCTTGCTTCCTTTTGAATATAAACTTTGTCTACTGTTGCACCCGCTTATATAGCTTCAATTATCGCTCTAATCTCAAATATTTTATGTTCTTTTTCTATCATGCAAAAGATATAAAAAAAAACCACCCCAAAAAATGGGGTGGTTTTAATAATTGAATTAAGTGATAACTAGAATTTATCCCAGAAAAGTTTTGTTGTTTGTTTATCACCTCCAATTGCGGCAGATGCAGCAGTATAGTTGGCGTTATTTAAATTTTGTTCATTAATAGGGTAGGTGTATCTCGTTGGAACTGGATCTTCAGATACTGCTGGTAAGTTAAAGCCAGGGAAATCATAACTTCTCCAAGCAGTCCATGCTTCGTAACCTCTGTTATACATAGCTAACCAAAGTTGGGTGCCAATTTTTACTCTCCAAGTTCCTTGTGCTGTGGCATAATTTACTTTAGTACTTAATAAATAATTAGCTGCATTTGGAGCTCCCCAATAGTCAAATGATGCAGTAATACCTTTATTGTAAAAATCAGCAGCTGTAGCAGGTGTTCCTGATATAGAGCGCTCCGCTGCGTCCGCTAAGTAAAAGCAAACTTCTGAATAATCTATTAACGATGCTGGATTAGTTGGGTCTATTACTCTTGCGCTTACATGAGTGTAAGATGAAAAAGCATTATTATCACCATAAGGTCCGCCTTCGTAAACACCTGCCCCTTTATTTTGATCGAAGTAAAAAGGTCTTCTAGGGTCATTAAGATCATTCATTTTATCCACTAATGTATTAGCAATAACAAAATCCGATCTTCCTGATTGTACTAAATCAACCCAAACTGGATTAGTATTGGGAGTAGCACTGGAATAAGCTAAAGCAGCATTATCGGCGTTTGATGTGAATACTCCACCACTAACAGCCGATTTAATTGCAGCAGTTGATTGAGCAGTCATTGCCGAAACATCCGCAACTCTTACTCCCATTCTTAATAACAATGAATTACCGAATTTTTTCCATTTAGCTGTATTTCCTCCGTAAATATTATCTGCTGCTCCAAAACCGGTGTTAGATAAGTTTGGAATTGTAGCAGTTAAACGAGTAAGCAAATCGCTGTAAATTGTCGCTGCGTCATCATATTTGGGTAATACGTATTTACCTGCATTCAACGCTTGAGTATATGGAATGTTTCCAAAAGTTTCAACCATTTGCGCCCAAGTATAAATTGCCAAAATCTCAATTTGAGCATTTCTTGTTTTTCTGGTAGCCTCTGATATTGCAGTATCTGCATCATTATTTGTTTTTGCAGTTGCTAAATCCAATAAAACATCTCGGTACATTTCAGACCAGTGGTTTTGTGGGATATTACGAGTATTGAAATCATAATTGGCTTCATCTACATACGTTGTTTCAGTCCAATGTTGACCTAACATCCTAAAGATATTTGTATTTACATTGGTGCTGGTCATCTGATCGAACAAACTCTTGGTCGCAGCATTGAATAAAAAATCTGAACTAACCTGAGTAGGGTTCTTTGGATCTCTATTTTTATCTTCATATTGGTCGTCAGATTGACATGATACCATTAAAGTAATAATAGTTAATGTTGTTAATATTATTTTTTTCATAATTTAATTTTTTAAAACTGTAGTTTAAGACTTGCTCCGACTTCTCTTATTGATGGATAAGCTCCCGATTGGTATCCTTGAACATTTCCAGAACTTAGACCAGCTTCAGGATCTGAATATGGAGTATTTTTATCAATAATCCATAGATTTCTTCCAATTAACGATACAACAATATTAGTGAAAGGAGAATTTTTTAATGTTTTAGTACTAAAGTTATAACTTAAACTTGCCTCACGTAACTTCACGTAACCCGCATCATAAACATGAAGTTTATTAGGGGCTCTAGCGTAGCCCCAAGCTGTTGTATATACACTTCCATTAGCTCTAACTGCATTTGGTGTTCCATCAGGAGCCGCACCTGGTAAAATAAATCCACCACTATTAGCTCCATAGTTTCCTGGTGTTCCAACAATTGGATCTCTAACAGGGTTGCCTAATTCATTATTGGCAGCTGAGAAATCATACATTCCTGTCGCATAACCATACCATGTGTCAAGGGAGAAAACATCTCCACCTTTTTGCATGTCAATTAAGAAGCTTAAATTGAAATTTTTGTATGTGAAACTGTTGTTAAGGCCTGCTTTCCAATCAGCATTGATATCTCCAATAACTATGTTATTTGCACCTGTTCTTTGATACGTACCAATTCTAGATCCGCTTCCTGTCTGGTTAACGATTGGTTGGCCATTATCAGCATAAATAAAATCACTACCTCTGATGGTTCCGTAAGGTTGTCCAGGGGTAGCATTAATAGAAACGCCACCTTGTAATGAAGCTAATTGTAAATTTTCAATACCGTTCAATAATTCAACAACTAAACTCTTATTTTGAGACCAGTTCAAATTTAAATCCCATCTGAAATCATTTGTTTTTAGTGGTGTTCCATTAATCTGGACCTCAAGTCCTTTGTTTTCGATTGTTCCAGCATTTAAAACTGCTGAATTATATCCTGTAGCCGTTGATAATGGAATACTTGTAATTTGATTGATATTTAAGTCATTGTAATAAGACACATCAAATCCAAGACGTCTTTTAAAGAAAGTCATTTCTAAACCAAATTCATAACTTTTTTGTCTCTCTGGTAAAAGGTCCAAATTATTTTGAGCACCAGGATTTGAAGCAATACCAGTTCCGTTAAATGGAGTTCCAATATCGAATGTGTTGAACACACTGTATGGTGTCGTGTCGTTACCTACTTCAGCGTAATTAGCTCTTAATTTACCAAAGGATAACCAGTCTACATTAATATATTTAGAGAAAACTAAACTTCCAGAAACGGAGTAATAGCCGTATCTGTTATCTTGTTTTGGTAAATTTGATGAACGGTCACTTCTGTAACTTCCTTCTAAGTAAGCAAAATTATCATAACCTAAACTAGCTCTTATGTAAGCACCGTCAACCATACTACTTGCTTCATATTCTTGCGGTGCAAGAATTGGACTAACACTGTTTGAAAGTGAATAAAGACGCGATTTGTTTAAACCTCCGTTAGTAGTTGCAAAAATACTGTTTCTAATGTTGTTTCTAACATTATAACCTATGTTGCCTTCTAAATTTAATTTTTCAGTTAAATCTTTATTGAAGTTTAACATTAAATCGTAGTTGTATTCTGATACATTATTATTGTTTCTTGAATATTTAGATACGTCTGCACTTCCAACATTTGTTCTTTCCTCTTGTAATTCACTGTAGGTGTCAAAAGAGAATCTACCCATTATGCTCAACCAATTAGTTAATTTATCATCTAATGCTATATTACCAAAGTATCTTGATCTTGTATCTGTTTGATAATTTTCATAGAATGTCCAATATGGATTATCTGAATAAATGGGTTTTAAATTAGTAGAAGAGTTTGGATTCCAAGTGATGTTCTCTCTTGTAAGTAAATAAGCAGCTTTTTGTTCGTCGAAATCAACGTTCATTTGATTCCATTGTCTAAACTGTTGCATTACGTTTGTAGAAGAATAACCTGTACCATTTCTCCCTTTTCCATCAGTTTTGATAAAATTAAAACTTGCAGAAGCTTTTAATTTTTCAGTTAAATTATGAGTTCCTGAGAAAGAGATTGTATTTCTTTTAATACCACTGTTTGGTAAGTTGCCTTCTTGTAATAAGTTGGTAAAACCTAATCTAAAAGAACTTTTATCATCCCCGCCATCTAATGAAACAGAGTTTACAGCAGTACTTCCAGTACCCCATACAGAATTTGGAGTTGCTTTACCAGCAACCCAAGGAGTCGCTTTTCCGAAAGTTTCAGTTAATTGAGGATAAATAGAATTCCATTGGTAAATTAATAACGATGGGTTAAATGCTGCTCCATAAGAAGCATCTTCAGTAAAAGGAGTTGTTAAATCATCAACACCGTCTCCGTTAACGTCAGCCAATCCAAAATATCCATCAGCGGAGTCATAATAAGGACCATATCCAGCTCCGTATTTATTTTGATATCTAGGCAAAGTTTCTTTGTCTGCTCTCCCTAAAGTTAAACTCGAACTAATAGTGATTCCAATACCGTTTTGACTCTTCCCTTTTTTAGTAGTGATCATTACAACACCATTAGAGGCACGAGAACCATAAAGTGCAGTTGCAGCAGCTCCTTTTAAAACATTAATAGATTCAATATCATCAGGGTTGATATCGGATGCAGCATTACCGTAGTCATATCCACCTCTACCAGCTTGTTGATCCCTTGTGTTTGAGTTGCTGTTATCTATTGGAACACCATCAACTACAAATAATGCTTGATTATTTCCTTGTATTGAGTTATTTCCTCTGATAACTACTTGTGTGGACCCACCTAAGTTTCCTGAAGTTTTAATTTCTAAACCTGCAACTTTACCAGATAGCGAGTTTACAAAGTTTGAACTTTTTACTAGGGCTACAGCGTCACCTTTAACTTCCTGAGTAGCATAACCTAGAGATTTTTTCTCTCTTTTAATCCCCAAAGCTGTTACAACAACACCTTCAAGCTCCATGGCTTCACTAGCTAATTTAACCTTTAGGTTTGTAGAACTAGCTGCTACTTCTTTGGTTTTCATCCCAATGTAGCTAAATACCAAGACTTGGCTTGGTGTTGCTCTGATGGAATATTTCCCATCAAAATCAGTTTGTGTTCCAGTATTTGTTCCTTTCACTAATACACTCACGCCTGGTATTGGCAATCCTGCATTATCAGAAACAACACCTGAAACAGATCTTTCTTGCGCAAAAGTAAGCTGCGCCATAAGTACTACAAATAGTACAAAGAATCCATTGAACTTTAGTTTCATTTTATAAATATTTTGAATTAGTTTAGCAAATCTCTTAATAATTTGTTAATATTCCTAATTATTTATCGTTAAAATTTAACAATAATTTAATATTTTCAATAATTACTATTAATTAGTCAATATTTTTGTTTTTTTTAAACAAAAATCAGGAGATATCTCATGAAAACATAATATTGTTTAAATAGGATGATAATTGTTTGCGGATATCTAGATTTTTTTTACTGCTATGTTTGTCTGTAGTGTAAATGTTCTGTTAAAAAAAGTATGGGCTGGACATTGTGCCTTACTGGATGCAAAGAAATAGAGACGAAAACTGTTTGCCATGTCAAAAAATGTTTTCTAATTCTTTTATTTAAGTTTTGAAGTAAATTAGAAATTAATTTTAATATGCTATTCGCAATGTTTTTTGATTTTTAAATTTTGACTATTTTTAATAGAACAAAAGTCGTGTAATCGGTTTCTAATGTTTTAAAAAGTGACATTATAGCTGATGTGTACAATTGTATTGTTGATTTCTATTGGTTGATTTGTGGTGCTCCCACTGGCAAGTGCTAATTTGAATAATCCATTTTTTGTTAGTAATCCCAATCCCATTCCAATGCCTATTAAGTTTTCTTTTTTGTCTTGTTGGTCTATTGCGGATTTATCTTTGTAAATACTGTAATCTAAAATTGAATGAACGTAAAGATTGGGAGATACAATATAGCGATACTCCGTGAGTAGTGAAGTCATGAGGTAGGCTTGCAGGCTATTTTCAGCAAAACCTCTTACGCTGTTGAATCCCCCAAAACGATATAATTCGTTTGTGACATAATTATTGCTTTGTAGATAATAATTTAGACTATTTACATAGATGGAATTTTTTTTATTCAGGTTAAAGTTGTGTACACCTTGAATGTTTATAAAAAACTGGTTGCTTTTTGTTGTATTTTCGGATAGGGTATAAAGAACTCTGCTTCCTATTCCGGATTGTAGTGTGAGACTTGATTTTATTGAAAAAATAGAATTGGCTGCGTTTAATTTTATATAATTAAAACTTGACGTTAGGAACGAATTATTGAAATCGCTAATTGGATTATTGTTTAAATTTTGGATAGCGCTGGATTCTGTTTTTTGGTATCCTAAATAAAACCGGGTGTTGTAATTAATGAAGTAGCTCAGGTCTATTGCGGTTTTAGTGTTTTGAAAGGTTGTGTCTTGTCGGAATAGTTGAATCTGTGCTTTTAGGCCTATTGGAGTTTTTAGTAAATAGGGCAATTCTACACTTGCTTTAAATGTTTTTTGGTCATTGCCATCGCTTTTCCAATATACTGAAAGTTGTTCGCCGGTACCTAAAATATTTTGGAGTTGTACATCTAAATATCCATTTAATGTGATTTTTTGATTTTCATTGTTAGAAAATCCAATGAAACCGTCAAATGTGTTTGATTTTCTTTTTTGAAGATATACGTATACTTTTGTGGTATCTTTTGTAAATAGAATTTCCGGATATTTTATTTGACTGATGAATCCAAAATTTTCAAAATCAGTGTAAATCTGATCGAGTACTTTTTGGTTAAAAATGCTTGTTTTGTATTTTCTGTTTAGTTGAGCAAAATGTCCGGATGGGAATTTTGTAGTTGAATTTGTGTCTTCATAATTTATGGTTATCGCATTTAAGATTCTTTTCTTGTCGGTTTCTATTTTTAAATTGGCGTACAAAACGGCATTTATTCTTTTGATGTTTGTCAGCTTTAGTTTAGCTAATGCAAACCCATTTTGTTCTAATTCTTGTATTTTTTTACGCAAGTAAAAATCTATTTCTGGGTAAGGTAGTATAATAGTATCTTCTTCTTCTTCTTCTTTTAAAAGTATAGGAAGGTTTGGTTTTTTGTTGCTACCTATATATATATGTATCGCTTTTATTTTTTCTCCTAAATGTATTTTAGCAAGATAACTGGAGTCATTTATTTGGATTGGTGGTCCGGTAATGTTGTCAATGTATCCAATTCTTGAAAGATCTTCGGACAGCCTGTTTAATTCAATCTCAATTGATTTTGTGTTTGTGTGTTTTGGGTTATATTTTAAAGAGTCGATTGTCTTTGTTTCCAATATTGATTTTCCTGTAATGAGTACCTGAAAGCTTTGAGCAGAGCAGTGTAGGCCCAAATTAAAAAGGAGAATATAAATAAGGAAGTGCTTCAAGTGAATTTTGTTTTATTAAATAGAATGTAAATATCTGCTTTTTGCGATTAAAATCGAATGATAAAATAATCTTATTGAAAATTAGTGGATTAACGTTTGTAGAATAAAAAATATTTTCTACATTTGCAACCCCGTAAAAAGCGGGAATTTAATATAATAAGAAATTTTTAGTATTAATTATGCCAACAATTCAACAATTAGTAAGAACAGGAAGAACTCAGATAACTAAGAAGAGTAAATCGGTTGCTTTAGATTCTTGTCCTCAAAGAAGAGGGGTTTGTACGCGTGTTTACACTACAACACCAAAAAAACCAAACTCTGCAATGCGTAAAGTAGCGCGTGTACGTTTGACAAATGGTAATGAAGTAAATGCCTACATCCCTGGTGAAGGACACAATCTACAAGAGCACTCGATAGTATTAGTTAGGGGTGGAAGGGTAAAAGATTTGCCAGGAGTTAGATATCACATCGTTCGTGGTGCCCTTGATACGTCAGGAGTAGCAGGAAGAACGCAAAGAAGATCTAAGTACGGAGCAAAACGCCCAAAAGAAGCAAAAAAGTAATTTAAAAAGTTATTCTTGTAAAGCCGCGATTCGTCGCGACTATATTAGTATGACGTTTTATTAAAAAAAAGACATGAGAAAAAGAGCGGCAAAGAAGAGACCACTTTTACCAGATCCTAGGTTTAATGACCAACTGGTAACACGTTTTGTGAACAACTTAATGTGGGATGGAAAAAAATCGACAGCGTTTAAAGTATTTTATGATGCAATTGACATCATTGAGTCTAAAAAACAAGATGCGGAGAAACCATCATTAGAAATTTGGAAAGATGCCTTAACCAATGTTATGCCTCACGTAGAAGTACGTAGTCGTAGAGTAGGTGGAGCTACATTCCAAATTCCGATGCAAATTCGTCCAGACAGAAAAATTTCTATGGCGATGAAATGGTTAATTCTTTATTCTAGAAGAAGAAACGAAAAATCGATGGCTCAAAGGTTAGCTTCAGAATGTTTAGCTGCGGCTAAAGAAGAAGGAGCTGCTGTTAAGAAAAGAATGGATACTCACAAAATGGCAGAAGCTAATAAAGCATTCTCTCACTTTAGATTTTAATTCTTAAGAAATGGCTAGAGATCTAAAATATACAAGAAACATAGGAATTGCTGCTCACATTGATGCTGGTAAAACAACAACAACAGAGCGTATATTATTCTACACTGGAAAATCACACAAAATTGGTGAAGTACACGATGGTGCTGCAACAATGGACTGGATGGCACAAGAGCAAGAAAGAGGTATTACAATTACTTCTGCAGCTACAACTTGTGAATGGAATTTTCCAACTGAACAAGGTAAAGTTTTATCTGAAACAGCTCCTTATCACTTCAATATTATCGATACACCGGGACACGTTGACTTTACAGTTGAAGTAAACCGTTCTTTGCGTGTTCTTGATGGTTTGGTTTTCTTATTTAGTGCTGTTGATGGTGTTGAGCCACAATCAGAAACGAACTGGAGATTGGCAGATCAATACAGGGTGCCACGTATTGGATTCGTTAATAAAATGGATAGACAAGGATCTAACTTTTTGATGGTTTGTCAACAAGTAAGAGATATGTTGAAATCAAACGCAGTTGCAATCACTTTGCCTATTGGTGAAGAAAATGATTTCAGAGGTGTTGTGGATTTAGTTAAAAATCAAGCTATAGTATGGCATGAAGAAGGTTTAGGAGCAACGTATGATATTGTGCCTATTCCAGAGGATATGCTTGAAGAAGTGAAGGAGTACAGATCGATTCTTATTGAGGCAGTAGCTGATTATGATGAGACTTTACTTGAAAAATTCATGGAAGATGAAAACTCTATTACAGAGGAAGAAATCAATATTGCATTGAGAGCTGCTGTAATGGATATGGCTATCATTCCTATGATCGCTGGTTCTTCTTTTAAAAATAAAGGAGTTCAATTCATGTTAGATGCAGTATGTAAATATTTGCCATCTCCAATGGATAAAGATGGTATTGAAGGAATTCATCCTGATGATGCTGAATTGTTAGAAGAAGATCAAACTAAAATATTGCGTAAGCCCGATGTTAAAGAGCCATTTGCTGCTTTAGCTTTCAAAATTGCTACTGACCCATTCGTAGGTCGTTTAGCTTTCTTCCGTGCTTACTCAGGACGTTTAGATGCGGGTTCTTACGTTTTGAACACACGTTCAGGAAATAAAGAAAGAATTTCTCGTATTTACCAAATGCATGCAAACAAACAAAATCCAATCGATTATATCGAAGCGGGTGATATTGGAGCGGCAGTTGGATTTAAAGATATCAAAACTGGAGATACGTTGTGTGATGAAAAACACCCAATTATTCTTGAGTCTATGAAATTTCCAGCACCGGTTATTGGTATTGCAATTGAACCTAAAACTAAGGCTGACGTAGATAAAATGGGTATGGCTTTGGCTAAATTAGCTGAAGAGGATCCTACATTTACGGTTAGAACAGATGAAGCTTCTGGGCAAACTATTATCTCAGGTATGGGTGAGCTTCACTTGGACATCTTAGTTGATAGAATGAGACGTGAATTCAAAGTTGAAGTAAACCAAGGTGAGCCTCAAGTTGAATACAAAGAAGCATTTACAAAGTCTGCTCAACACAGAGAAACGTACAAAAAACAATCTGGTGGTCGTGGTAAATTCGGTGATATCGTATTTAGATTAGAGCCAGCTGATGAAGTTGATGGTAAAGCTCCTGTTGGATTGCAGTTCGTTAATGCTGTCAAAGGTGGTAACGTTCCTAAAGAATATATACCATCTGTAGAAAAAGGTTTTAGAGAAGCTATGAAAACTGGTCCTTTAGCAGGATATCAAGTAGATAGTTTGAAAGTAACTTTATTGGATGGGTCTTTCCACCCTGTGGATTCTGATGCACTTTCTTTTGAGCTTGCAGCAAGAATGGGGTATAGAGAGGTAGCTAAAGCAGCTGGTGCTGTTATATTAGAGCCAATCATGAAAATGGAAGTGATTACACCTGAAGAAAACATGGGAGATATCGTAGGTGATATCAACCGTCGTAGAGGTCAGGTAAATGATATGGGTGATAGAGCGGGTGCTAAAACCATTAAAGCCGATGTGCCATTATCAGAAATGTTTGGTTATGTTACTACTTTAAGAACTTTATCTTCAGGTCGTGCAACATCAACAATGGAATTTTCACATTACGCTGAAACTCCTTCGAATATTTCGGAAGCAGTTATCAAAAAAGCAAAAGGAAACGCTTAATCTTTAAGAAAATGAGTCAAAAAATCAGAATAAAACTAAAATCTTACGATCACATGTTAGTAGACAAGTCTGCTGAAAAGATTGTAAAAACAGTTAAAAGTACAGGAGCAGTTGTTACAGGTCCAATACCATT
The DNA here is from genome assembly GCF_003970355.1 of Flavobacterium bomense. Taxonomy (NCBI): domain Bacteria; kingdom Pseudomonadati; phylum Bacteroidota; class Flavobacteriia; order Flavobacteriales; family Flavobacteriaceae; genus Flavobacterium; species Flavobacterium bomense. Next base: position 47,525 of record NZ_RYDJ01000003.1, read on the forward strand.
ACCAACTCACAAAAAACTTTTCACAGTATTACGTTCTCCACACGTTAACAAAAAAGCAAGAGAGCAATTTGAAGTAATGTCATACAAGAGATTGATTGATATTTATTCATCTTCATCAAAAACTATTGATGCCTTGATGAAACTGGAATTGCCTAGCGGTGTTGAAGTAGAGATCAAAGTTTAAGTAGCTTACTAGTAAGAAAAGGACGCTGTTTTTAATCGAAAATTATTTTTTTGGTTTGTGTGTAAATAAGTTATACATTTGCACCCACTTAAAAAATAGGATTTGGTTAAAAGCTGCGTTCTATATTTATATTTAATAATTAATAATTAATAATTATGTCTGGGTTAATTGGTAGAAAAATCGGCATGACTAGCATTTTCGACGAAAACGGGAAGAATATTCCTTGTACAGTAATCGAAGCTGGACCATGTGTTGTTACCCAAGTCAGAACCAAAGGTGTTGACGGGTATGAAGCGTTGCAACTTGGTTTCGATGACAAAAACGAGAAACATTCCACAAAAGCGGCTTTAGGTCACTTTGCAAAAGCGGGAACTGTAGCTAAGAAAAAAGTCGTTGAATTCCAAGATTTCGCAACAGAACAAAAATTAGGGGATCTTATTGATGTTTCTATTTTTGCTGAAGGAGAATTTGTAGATGTGCAAGGTGTATCTAAAGGTAAAGGTTTTCAAGGGGTTGTTAAACGTCACGGTTTTGGTGGTGTTGGTCAAGCAACTCACGGTCAACACAACCGTTTAAGAGCGCCGGGTTCTGTAGGAGCGTCTTCTTATCCATCCAGAGTATTCAAAGGAATGCGTATGGCTGGACGTATGGGAGGAGACAATGTAAAAGTTCAAAACCTTAGAGTTTTAAAAGTAGTGGCTGAAAAGAACCTACTTGTTATTAAAGGATGTATTCCTGGATGTAACAACTCTTATGTAATCATTCAGAAGTAATGGAAGCAAAAGTATTAGATTTCAACGGAAAAGATACTGGAAGAAAAGTGCAACTTTCTGATTCAGTATTTGGTATAGAACCAAACAATCACGCAGTATACCTTGATGTTAAGCAATATCTTGCTAATCAAAGACAGGGAACGCACAAAGCTAAAGAAAGAGCTGAAGTAGCGGGAAGTACGCGTAAGATTAAAAAACAAAAAGGAACTGGTACTGCTCGTGCGGGTAGTGCAAAGAATCCATTGTTTAAAGGTGGTGGAACAGTTTTTGGACCAAGACCAAGAAGTTATTCATTTAAATTGAATAAAAGCTTGAAACGTTTGGCTAGAAAATCTGCTTTCTCTATTAAAGCAAAAGAATCGAATATTATCGTTCTTGAAGACTTTAATTTTGAAACACCAAACACTAAAAATTTCATCAACGTTTTGAAAGCTTTAGAGTTAGAAAATAAAAAATCTCTGTTTGTGTTGGGTGATGTAAATAAAAATGTATATTTGTCGTCACGCAATTTAAAAGGCTCTAGCGTAGTAAGTAGCTTAGAATTAAGCACTTACGCTATATTAAACGCTAATAATTTAGTGCTTTTAGAGAGTTCTTTGGAGATAATTGAAGAAAATTTAAGTAAATAATAGGATATGAGCATCATAATTAAGCCTATAGTAACGGAAAAAGTAACCAAAGAAAGTGAAGTTTTAAACCGCTTCGGATTCGTTGTTGATAAAAAAGCAAACAAAGTGCAAATTAAGAAAGCTGTTGAGGCTGCTTATGGAGTAACTGTTTTAAGTGTCAATACGATGAATGTAAGGCCAGATAGAACTACTAAATACACTAAAAGTGGTTTAATAAGTGGAAAGACGAATGCAACTAAAAAAGCAATTGTTCAAGTACAAAAAGGAGAAACAATTGATTTTTACAACAATATCTAAGATAGAAAAATGTCAGTAAGAAAATTAAAACCTATTACCCCAGGTCAGCGATTTAGAGTTGTGAATGGTTATGACGCCATTACAACTGATAAGCCGGAACGCTCTTTGATAGCGCCGATAAAAAACTCTGGTGGTAGAAATAGTCAAGGAAAGATGACCATGCGTTATACGGGTGGTGGTCACAAGCAGAGATATCGTATCATTGATTTTAAACGTACTAAAGAAGGAATTCCTGCTACGGTAAAATCAATTGAGTATGATCCGAATCGTACTGCATTTATCGCTTTGTTAGCGTATGCTGATGGAGAGAAAACGTATGTTATTGCTCAAAACGGATTGAAAGTTGGTCAGAAATTAGTTTCTGGTCCAGAATCTCAACCTGAAATTGGTAATACTTTACCTTTAAGTAGAATTCCATTAGGAACTGTTATTTCTTGTATCGAATTGAGACCAGGTCAAGGAGCTGTAATAGCTCGTTCTGCTGGAACATTTGCTCAATTAATGGCAAGAGATGGAAAATACGCAACAATCAAAATGCCTTCTGGTGAAACAAGATTGATCTTGTTGACTTGTTCGGCTACAATTGGAGCGGTTTCTAATTCAGACCATCAATTAGTTGTATCAGGAAAAGCTGGTAGAACAAGATGGTTAGGTAGAAGACCTAGAACAAGACCTGTAGCGATGAACCCTGTCGATCACCCAATGGGTGGTGGTGAAGGTCGTTCTTCTGGTGGACATCCACGTTCAAGAAATGGAATACCAGCAAAAGGTTATAGAACTCGTTCTAAGAAAAACCCGAGTAACAAGTATATCGTAGAACGTAGAAAGAAATAATAAGATATGGCACGTTCATTAAAAAAAGGACCTTTCGTTCATTATAAGTTAGACAAGAAAGTTCAAGAAAACATTGCAGGTGGAAACAAAGGAGTTGTTAAGACATGGTCTAGAGCTTCTATGATTACTCCAGACTTTGTTGGGCAAACTATCGCAGTTCATAACGGTCGTCAATTTGTACCAGTTTACGTAACAGAAAACATGGTAGGTCACAAATTAGGAGAATTTTCACCAACTAGATCTTTTAGAGGTCATGCTGGAGCAAAAAATAAAGGTAAAAAATAAGAAGCAATGGGAGTTCGTAAAAGAGAAACAGCAGATGCGAGAAAAGAGGCTAATAAGTCTATTGCTTTCGCAAAATTGAATAACTGCCCCACTTCACCTAGAAAAATGCGCTTAGTAGCGGACTTGGTAAGAGGTCAGAAGGTAGAAAGAGCATTGAACATCTTAAGATTTAGTTCTAAAGAAGCTTCAAGAAAATTAGAAAAATTGGTTTTGTCTGTAATTGCCAACTGGCAAGCAAAAAACCCTGACGCTAATATGGAAGAAGCAGGTTTATTTGTAAAAACGATTACAGTAGATGGTGGAATGATGTTGAAAAGACTTCGTCCAGCTCCACAAGGTCGTGCACACAGAATAAGAAAACGTTCTAATCACGTTACAATCGTGCTTGGATCTATTAATAACACACAAGCAATTTAATAAAGATGGGACAAAAGACAAATCCAATTGGAAATAGACTTGGTATCATCAGAGGATGGGACTCAAACTGGTATGGTGGAAATGATTACGGTGATAAACTTGCCGAAGATTATAAAATCAGAAAGTACATCCATGCTCGTTTATCAAAAGCTAGTGTATCAAAAGTAATCATCGAGAGAACTTTGAAACTTGTAACCGTTACTATCACTACAGCCAGACCGGGTATTATTATCGGGAAAGGTGGACAAGAGGTAGACAAGTTGAAAGAAGAACTTAAGAAAGTTACTGACAAAGAGGTTCAAATCAACATCTTTGAAATCAAAAGACCTGAGCTTGACGCGTATCTAGTTGCTACCAGCATCTGTCGTCAAATCGAAAGCAGAATTTCTTACAGACGTGCAATCAAAATGGCAATTGCCGCCTCTATGCGTATGAACGCAGAAGGTATCAAAGTTTTGATTTCTGGTCGTTTGAATGGTGCTGAGATGGCTCGTTCAGAAGGTTTCAAAGAAGGTAGAATTCCTCTATCAACTTTCAGAGCTGATATTGATTATGCTTTGGCAGAAGCTCATACTACTTATGGTAGAATGGGGATCAAAGTGTGGATCATGAAAGGTGAAGTTTATGGAAAGAGAGATCTTTCTCCACTTGCCGGAATGGACAAAAAACAATCTGGTGCTGGTGGTAAAGGTGGCGATTCTCCTAGAGGAGACAGAAAGCCTTTTAATAAAGGTGGTAAACCAGACGCTCGTAAACGAAAGTAAATTTTTAAATTAAAGAAAAATGTTACAGCCTAAAAGAACAAAATACCGTAAGGTACAAAAAGGTAAAATGAAAGGGAATTCTCAAAGAGGACATGAACTTTCTAATGGAATGTTTGGTATTAAATCTGTACATGAAGATGGAATGTTCTTAACTTCTCGTCAAATAGAAGCTGCACGTATCGCTGCAACTCGTTTTATGAAAAGAGAAGGGCAGTTATGGATCAAAATATTTCCAGACAAACCAATTACTAAGAAGCCTCTTGAGGTACGTATGGGTAAAGGTAAAGGAGCAGTTGAGTATTGGGCTGCCGTTGTTAAACCCGGAAGGATTATGTTTGAAGTTGGAGGAGTTCCTTTGTCAGTTGCTAAAGAGGCGTTACGTCTTGCAGCTCAAAAGCTTCCAGTAAAAACTAAATTCGTCGTTGCTAGAGATTTCGAAGCATAATCTATATTATATTATGAAACAATCAGAAATAAAAGATCTTTCTGCAGCAGAGTTGCAAGAAAAGCTTAGCCAAACTAAGAAAACATACGCTGATCTAAAAATGGCTCACGCTATTTCACCAATTGAGAACCCACTTCAAATTAGAAGTGTAAGAAGAACAGTTGCAAGATTAGCTACTGAACTTACTAAAAGACAATAACTGTAGTCTGCTGAAAGATGGAAGAAAAAAGAAATTTAAGAAAAGAAAGAGTTGGTGTTGTAACTTCGGACAAAATGGATAAATCTATTGTTGTTGCAGAAGTGCGTAAAGTAAAACACCCATTATACGGTAAGTTCGTGTTGAAAACTAAAAAGTATCACGCACACGACGAAATGAACGACTGTAACATTGGAGATACGGTAAGGATTAGCGAAACGCGTCCTTTAAGTAAAACCAAATGTTGGAGGTTAGTTGAAATCTTAGAAAGAGCTAAATAATTATGGTACAACAAGAATCAAGACTAAAAGTAGCAGATAATACTGGAGCAAAGGAAGTTTTAACTATCCGTGTTTTAGGAGGTACCAAAAGAAGGTATGCCTCTGTTGGTGACAAGATTGTAGTTTCTATCAAAGATACTGCTCCCAACGGAAGCGTTAAAAAAGGAGCTGTTTCAACTGCAGTTGTTGTACGTACCAAAAAAGAAGTAAGAAGAGCCGATGGTTCATACATTAGGTTTGATGACAACGCATGTGTGTTATTGAATGCTGCTGGTGAAATGAGAGGAACTCGTGTTTTTGGTCCGGTAGCAAGAGAACTTCGTGAAAAACAATTCATGAAAATTGTATCATTAGCACCAGAAGTGCTTTAATTCGTTTTAAGATGATAAAGCTAAAAATAAAATCAGGTGATATAGTAAGAGTAATTGCTGGAGACCATAAAGGTGCTGAAGGTAAAGTATTACGTGTTTACCGTGAGAAAAACAAAGCGATTGTTGAAGGTGTTAACATGGTATCGAAACATACGAAACCAAGTGCAAAAAGCCCTCAAGGTGGTATCGTAAAGAAGGAAGCTTCTATACAAATATCTAATATTTCTTTAATTGATCCTAAAACTAAGGAAACAACAAGAGTTGGTATTAGAGTAGAAGGAGATAAGAAAGTAAGATTTTCAAAAAAATCTAATCAAGTACTATAGTAATGGAGTATATACCTAGACTAAAAGAAGAATATAAGAGCAGAGTAATTGCTGCTCTTAAAGAGGAATTCGGATACGTAAACGTAATGCAAGTTCCAAAATTGGAAAAAATCGTTTTAAGTAAAGGAGTTGGTGCAGCTGTATCTGATAAAAAACTAATCGACTACGCGGTTGATGAGTTGACAAAGATTACTGGACAGAAAGCAATATCTACTATTTCAAAGAAAGACGTTGCGTCATTCAAATTGAGAAAAGGGATGCCTATTGGAGCAAAAGTTACTTTGCGTGGAGAAAGAATGTATGAGTTTTTAGATAGACTTATTACTTCAGCTTTACCACGTGTAAGGGATTTCAGTGGTATTAAAGCTACTGGTTTTGATGGAAGAGGAAATTATAACCTTGGAGTTTTGGAGCAAATCATTTTCCCGGAAATTGATATTGATAAAGTTAACAAAATTTCAGGTATGGATATTTCTTTTGTAACTACTGCAAAAACAGACAAGGAAGCAAAATCATTATTGGCTGAACTAGGTTTACCTTTTAAAAAGAATTAAGACATGGCTAAAGAATCAATGAAAGCCCGCGAGGTTAAGAGAGAAAAAACAGTTGCTAAGTATGCTGAGAAAAGAAAAGCTTTGTTAGAAGCTGGAGATTTCGTAGGTTTGCAAAAGTTGCCAAAAAATGCTTCACCAGTTCGTTTGCACAATCGTTGTAAATTAACAGGTAGACCAAGAGGGTATATGCGTCAATTCGGTCTTTCACGTGTTACATTTCGTGAAATGGCAAATAACGGATTGATACCAGGTGTTAAAAAAGCATCTTGGTAAAATTCAATTATGAATTTCAAATTATGAATTACCTTTTAAAAAGTAATTCGTAATTTGAAATTTGTGATTATAGAAATTTATAAATTGGTTTCAGGTTCGACAAATACTTTGTCGAAAACCGTTGCCGCAAATCAATACACATGTATACAGATCCTATTGCAGATTATTTGACGAGAGTTAGAAACGCTGTGGCTGCAAACCACAAAGTCGTTGAGATTCCTGCATCTAATCTAAAAAAAGAAATAACTAAGATCTTATTTGATCAAGGTTATATCTTGAGTTACAAATTTGAAGACAACGCTGTTCAGGGTTCAATCAAAATTGCTTTGAAGTATGATAAAGATACTAAAGAGTCCGTAATTAAAGATATCCAAAGAATTAGTAAACCAGGTTTACGTAAATATTCAAGTTCTTCTACCATTCCTAGAATCCTTAATGGATTAGGCATCGCTATTGTATCTACTTCTAAAGGGTTGATGACAGGAAAAAAAGCGAAGCAATTGAATGTAGGTGGTGAAGTAATTTGTTACGTATACTAATTTAAAGACTATATAAGATGTCAAGAATAGGTAAAAGTCCGGTTGTAATCCCTGCTGGTGTAACTGTTGAAGTTGCAAATGGTATTATTACAGTAAAAGGAAAAAATGGTCAACTAACTCAGGAGTTTTCGGACGTTACTGTTACAGTTGAAGGGGATCTAGTTCAAGTAGAAAGATCTTCTGATCACAAAGACCAAAGAGCAAAACACGGTTTGTATAGATCTTTGATCAATAACATGATTATCGGTGTAACAGATGGTTTTACTAAGTCATTAGAATTGGTAGGAGTTGGTTACAGAGCTTCAAATCAAGGACAAAAATTAGATTTAGCACTTGGTTATTCTCACAATATTGTTTTAGAAATTGCTCCAGAAGTGACTTTAGAAACAATATCTGAAAAAGGTAAAAACCCTATCGTGAAATTAACATCATTTGACAAACAACTTTTAGGGCAAGTAGCTGCGAAAATCAGAGGTTTCCGTAAGCCTGAGCCGTATAAAGGAAAAGGTGTTAAGTTTGTAGGGGAAGTATTAAGAAGAAAAGCAGGTAAATCAGCTTAAAAAATAAGATTATGTCATTAACAAAACCTGAAAGAAGACAACGAATTAGATTCAGAATTAGAAAAACAATTAGTGGTACTGCTACTAATCCAAGACTATCTGTATTTAGAAGTAACAAAGAAATTTACGCGCAACTTATTGATGACGTAAACGGAGTTACTATATTGGCGGCTTCTTCAAGAGAAAAAGAAATAGGTAACGGTACGAACATTGAAGTTGCTACAGCAGTTGGAAAACTAGTTGCTGAAAAAGCTTTAAAAGCTGGGATAGACGTAGTAACTTTCGATAGAGGAGGTTATTTATATCACGGACGTATTAAATCATTAGCGGAAGGCGCAAGAGCGGCTGGACTTAAATTCTAATATAGTATGTCTAATAGTAAATACAAGAATGTAGAGTTAGTAAAACCAAGTGGTCTTGAATTAAAAGATCGTTTGGTAAGTGTAAATCGTGTTACTAAGGTTACAAAGGGTGGTAGAGCTTTTGGTTTTTCTGCTATTGTAGTTGTAGGTGATGAAAACGGAGTGGTTGGACACGGATTAGGAAAATCTAAAGATGTTTCTGAAGCAATTGCGAAAGCAGTAGAAGATGCTAAGAAAAATTTAGTAAAAATTCCTTTGAATGGTCAGTCAGTTCCTCACGAACAAAAAGGTAAATTTGGTGGTGCACGTGTATTCTTAATTCCTGCCTCTCATGGTACAGGAGTTATTGCTGGTGGAGCTGTTCGTTCAGTTCTTGAATCAGTAGGAATTCATGATGTATTATCTAAATCTCAAGGATCTTCAAATCCTCACAACGTGGTAAAAGCAACTTTTGATGCTTTATTACAAATGAGAAGTGCTTATACTGTTGCAAAACAAAGAGGCGTTTCTTTAGAAAAAGTTTTTAAAGGTTAATTCAAGGAAATTATGGCTAAATTATTAGTAAAACAAGTTAGAAGCAAAATCAACTGTCCTCTTACTCAAAAGAGAGGTTTGGAAGCTTTAGGTCTACGTAAAATGGGACAAGTTGTAGAGCATGATTCAAACCCTACAATCCTTGGGATGATAAATAAAGTTAAACACTTAGTTTCTGTTGAAGAAGCTAAATAACAAATACTGTTATGAATTTAAGTAACTTACAACCTGCTGAAGGTGCTACACACAATCAAAATAAAAGGTTAGGTAGAGGAGAAGGTTCTGGAAAAGGTGGTACTTCTGCAAGAGGTCACAAAGGAGCCAAATCTCGTTCTGGTTATTCTAAAAAGATTGGTTTTGAAGGGGGACAAATGCCGCTTCAAAGACGTGTACCTAAGTTTGGTTTTACAAACATCAATCGTAAAGATTACGAAGGTGTAAATCTTGATACACTTCAACTATTAGTTGATAATGGTGTTATTAAAGATACTGTTGATATGACAGTTTATGTTGCTAATCGTTTAGCTACTAAAAATGAAATCGTTAAGATTTTAGGTAGAGGTGAATTGACAGCAAAATTAAAAGTAACCGCTCACAAATTTACTGCTACTGCAAAAGCTGCTATTGAAGCTGCTGGTGGAGAAGCTGTAACAATGTAATTTTTCAATTAATATGAAGAAATTTATTGAGTCAATTAGTAATGTTTGGAAAATCGAAGAACTGAAAAATAGAATCCTAATTACATTGGGTTTGCTTTTAGTGTATCGTTTTGGGGCTCAAGTAACCTTACCAGGTATTGATGCTACACAGTTGGGTAATTTAGCCGGGCAAACTAAAGAAGGAATTGGTTCAATTCTTGATATGTTTACTGGAGGAGCTTTTTCACAGGCTTCTGTTTTTGCCTTAGGAATAATGCCTTACATTTCTGCTTCAATTGTTGTTCAGTTGATGGGAATTGCGGTTCCATACTTGCAAAAACTTCAAAGCGATGGAGAAAGCGGTAGAAAAAAAATTAATCAAATTACACGTTGGTTGACTATTGGTATCACCTTGGTTCAAGGTCCTACTTACATCTACAATTTATATAGAACGTTACCTAGTAATGCATTTTTATTGGGATTCAATTCATTTGAATTCTTATTTTCGTCAGTAATTATTTTAGTCACAGGTACAATTTTTGCGATGTGGTTAGGAGAAAAAATTACAGATAAGGGAATAGGAAATGGTATATCTTTGTTGATTATGGTGGGTATTTTGGCAAGATTGCCTCAGGCATTCATCCAAGAATTTACCACGAGAGTGACTAATAATAACGGTGGTCCGATGTTGTTAGTTATCGAAATTATCATTTGGTTATTGGTTATTGTTTGTTGTGTATTGTTGGTTATGGCGATTAGGAGAATTCCTGTTCAATATGCCAGACGTACTACTTCAGGGGATTTTGAACAAGACATGTTAGGTGGAAATAGACAGTGGATCCCTTTAAAGCTTAATGCTTCTGGGGTGATGCCAATTATTTTTGCTCAAGCAATTATGTTCATTCCAGCTGCTTTGGCAGGGCTGTCTAAATCAGATGCTTCGCAGTCAATCGTTGGCGCTTTTAGTAATATGTTTGGTTTCTGGTATAATTTAGTTTTTGCAACGTTAATAATTGTATTTACTTTCTTTTATACTGCAATCACAGTTCCTACTAACAAGATGTCTGATGATTTAAAGAGAAGCGGTGGTTTTATACCGGGTATCAGACCAGGAGTTGAAACTTCTGATTATCTTGATAAGGTGATGTCTTTAATAACTTTTCCAGGATCTTTATTTCTTGCTTTGATTGCCGTGTTCCCGGCGATAATTGTAAGTGTTATGGATGTTCAACAATCCTGGGCAATGTTTTTCGGAGGTACTTCATTGATAATTATGGTAGGTGTTGCCATTGACACAATGCAGCAAATCAATTCATATTTGCTAAATAAGCATTATGATGGTTTAATGAAAAGTGGTAAAAATAGAAAAGCAGTAGCTTAACTTTATGGCAAAACAATCAGCAATAGAACAAGACGGATCGATCATTGAAGCATTATCAAATGCAATGTTTCGTGTAGAGTTAGAGAATGGACATATAGTAATTGCACATATATCTGGAAAAATGCGTATGCATTATATCAAATTATTACCTGGTGATAAAGTGAAACTAGAAATGAGCCCTTACGATTTGTCAAAAGCAAGAATTACTTATAGATATTAAAGGATATTCAAAATGAAAGTTAGAGCTTCAGTAAAAAAGAGAAGTCCCGAGTGCAAAATTGTGCGAAGAAAAGGGAGATTGTACGTAATAAACAAAAAGAATCCTAGATTTAAACAAAGACAAGGATAATTATGGCAAGAATAGCAGGGGTAGATATCCCAAAAAATAAGAGAGGTGTTATAGCACTTACCTACATCTTCGGATTAGGAAATAGTAGAGCTATTGAGATTTTAGAAAAAGCTCAAGTAAGCCAAGATAAAAAGGTTCAAGACTGGAATGATGATGAGATCGGAGCGATTCGTGAAGCAGTGTCCACTTTCAAAATTGAAGGAGAATTGCGTTCAGAAGTTTCTTTAAACATCAAACGTCTAATGGATATTGGGTGTTACAGAGGTATTCGTCACAGAACTGGTCTTCCATTAAGAGGACAAAGAACTAAGAATAACTCCAGAACAAGAAAAGGTAAAAGAAAAACTGTTGCCAACAAGAAAAAAGCAACTAAATAATAAGTAATATGGCTAAAGCAACTGCAAAAAAACGTAAAGTTATCGTTGAATCAACGGGAGAAGCTCATATTTCTGCTACCTTCAATAATATCATCATTTCTTTGACTAACAAAAAAGGTGAAGTTATTTCTTGGTCTTCAGCTGGTAAAATGGGTTTTAGAGGTTCTAAAAAGAATACTCCATACGCAGCCCAAATGGCAGCAGAAGATTGTAGTAAAGTAGCTCTTGAAGCAGGACTTAAAAAAGTTAAAGTGTATGTTAAAGGACCAGGAAACGGACGTGAGTCTGCGATCCGTTCTTTGCATAACGGTGGAATTGAAGTGACTGAGATTATCGATGTTACTCCAATGCCTCACAACGGATGTCGTCCTCCAAAAAGACGTAGAGTTTAATAATATTTTTTTAGTATAACCTAGATAGAATACCGATTATCGAAGGATAAGACCTGAATTCATAATCTCTATCTTAAACAATTTAAAATGGCAAGATATACTGGTCCAAGTACAAGAATCGCCCGTAAATTCGGCGAGGCAATTTTCGGAGACGATAAAGCGTTCGAAAAAAGAAATTATCCACCCGGACAACACGGGATGGCTAAAAAAAGAGGAAAAAAATCTGAATTTGCTATCCAGTTAATGGAAAAACAAAAAGCTAAATATTCTTACGGAATTTTAGAAAAACAATTCAGAGGTTTATTCAAAAAAGCATCAGCAACTAAAGGTGTTACTGGTGAAGTTCTTTTACAATTATGTGAAGCACGATTAGATAACGTTGTTTTTAGAATGGGTATTGCCCCTTCAAGAAGAGGAGCTAGACAACTTGTTTCTCATAGACATGTCACTGTTAATGGTGACGTTGTAAATATAGCTTCTTACCACCTTAAACCTGGTGATAAAGTTGCAGTTCGTGAAAAATCTAAATCTTTAGAAGCAATCGAACGTTCTTTGTCTAATTCAAGTCATGTTTATGAATGGATTACTTGGAATAATGATATCAAAGAAGGTACTTTCGTTTCTGTACCAGCTAGACTTCAAATCCCAGAAAACATTAAAGAACAATTAATCGTAGAGTTGTACAACAAATAATAATTGACTTAGTCGAAATTTATGGCAATATTTAATTTTCAGAAGCCCGATAAAGTTATCATGATCGATTCAACCGATTTTGAAGGTAAATTTGAATTTAGACCTTTAGAACCGGGTTACGGATTGACCGTTGGTAATGCACTTAGAAGAGTTTTGCTTTCAGCATTAGAAGGTTATGCTATTACATCTGTTCGTATTGAAGGTGTAGATCATGAGTTTTCTACTATTTCAGGAGTTGTTGAGGACGTTACCGAAATTATCCTTAATCTTAAACAAGTACGTTTCAAACGACAAATTGAAGATATTGATAATGAATCAGTTACTATTTCTGTTTCCGGTAAAGATCAATTAACAGCTGGTGATTTTCAAAAATTTATTTCAGGTTTCCAAGTTTTGAATCCAGAACTAGTTATCTGTAATTTAGATCCTAAAATTAAACTTAATTTCGATTTAACGATCGAAAAAGGTAGAGGATATGTTCCTGCTGAAGAGAACAAAAAACAGAATGCTGCAATTGGAACTATTTTTACAGATTCAATTTTTACTCCGGTAAAAAATGTAAAGTATGCAATTGAAAACTTCCGTGTAGAGCAAAAAACAGATTATGAAAAATTAGTTTTTGAAATTAAAACTGATGGTTCTATCAATCCAAAAGATGCCCTTACTGAAGCTGCTAAAGTTTTGATTCACCATTTCATGTTGTTCTCTGACGAAAGAATTACACTCGAGGCTGACGAAATTGCACAAACAGAATCGTATGATGAAGAGTCATTACACATGAGACAATTGCTTAAAACTAAGCTTGTTGATATGGATCTTTCTGTAAGAGCATTAAATTGTTTGAAAGCGGCTGAAGTTGATACACTTGGTGATTTAGTATCGTTCAACAAAAATGACCTAATGAAATTCCGTAATTTTGGTAAAAAATCTTTAACTGAACTTGATGAACTTGTTGCAGTTAAAAATTTGAACTTCGGTATGGATTTAGCAAAATACAAACTAGATAAAGAATAAATTACTTCATATTTTGATCTCCAAAATGGATAGCATCAAGATGAAAGTATAAAAAAACACGTCATGAGACACGGAAAAAAATTCAATCACTTAAGCAGACAGACTGCACATAGAAAATCTATGTTAGCTAATATGGCTTGTTCTCTTATAGAGCACAAACGTATTAACACTACTGTTGCTAAAGCAAAAGCGCTTAAACAATTCGTTGAGCCTTTAATAACAAAATCAAAACAAGATACGACTCACAATCGTCGTATCGTTTTTGCTTACTTACGTAGCAAATATGCGGTAACTGACTTGTTCAGAGACGTAGCTGCTAAAGTAGGAGACCGTCCAGGTGGATACACGCGTATCATTAAAGTTGGGAATCGTTTAGGAGATAATGCTGATATGGCAATGATCGAGTTAGTAGATTTCAATGAACTTTACAATGGGGGTAAAAAAGAAGTTAAAAAAGCAAAAAGCCGTCGTGGTGGGAAAGCTAAAAAAGCAGATGAGGCTACTGAAGCTCCAGCTGCTGAAAGTGAACCAACTGCAGAGACAGCTGCTGAGTAATTATGAAAATAATCATTCAATAAAAATTAAGGATAAGCTATTTATAGTTTATCCTTTTTTTTTGATTTTTTCGGAACAAAAAACGTATTATTTAATAGTGAATTGTCTTGCTGTTCACTGTATCTTTTGCTTTTAAAGAAAAATCAAAAAGATGCCTCCAGACGCTCCAAGATCATCAGGGCTCTAGGGTAGAATTTTTATTATACAATAAATTTCAAAAACTTGCATCCATTGCTTTAAACAATTAAATTTGCACAATATTTAACTATATATGAAACCCGCTTTGCGAGTTCCATGAGACTATTAAAATAACATTAGATAGCAACGAATGAAATATACAACAAGACAAAGCGCCATTCTTTTATTGAGTGACGGAACCATATTCCATGGTAAATCTATTGGAATCAGCGGAACTACCTTTGGGGAAGTTTGTTTTAACACCGGAATGACAGGTTATCAGGAAATATTCACTGACCCTTCTTATTTTGGACAATTAATGGTTGCCACGAACGCTCATATTGGAAATTATGGAGTAAACGATTCAGAAATAGAATCAGGTAGTGTCAAAATTGCCGGGTTGGTTTGTAAAAATTTTAGCTTTAATTATTCTCGTTCCGATGCTTCAGGGAGTCTAGAAGATTATTTTATTAAACAAAACTTGATCTGTATATCTGATGTAGATACGCGTGCCCTGGTTAGTTATATTCGTGACAACGGTGCTATGAATGCTGTAATTTGTACAGATGATACCTCAGTAGAAGAACTAAAAATGGCTTTATCAAAAGTCCCTGATATGAAGGGTTTAGAATTAGCATCTAAAGTTTCTACTACGGAACCTTATTTTTTTGGCGAGGAGAAGGCAACGTATAAAATCGCAGCACTTGATTTAGGAATAAAAATGAATATCCTTCGTAATCTGGCTAAAAGAGATTGTTATATCAAAGTATTTCCTTTTGATTCTTCGTATCAAGATTTAGCTGCATTTAATCCGGATGGATACTTCTTATCTAATGGTCCCGGGGATCCTGAGCCTCTTTCGGGTGCGATTCAAGTGGCTAAAGAAATTCTTGACAATGATAAACCTTTATTTGGAATCTGTCTTGGACACCAAATAATTGGTCTTGCTAATGGAATTTCTACTTATAAAATGTTTAATGGGCACAGAGGAATAAATCATCCTGTAAAAAATATCATCACTGGAAAAGGGGAAATAACTTCTCAAAATCATGGTTTTGCGGTTAATAAAGAGGAATTGGACAATCATCCAAATCTTGAAATTACGCATCTTCATCTTAATGATGGAACTGTTGCAGGGATGCGCATGAAAAACAAAAATTGTTTTTCTGTTCAATACCACCCTGAAGCAAGTCCTGGGCCCCATGATTCGTCGTATTTATTTGATCAGTTTATTGAAAATATTAAAGGATAAAGACAGTTATTTAATTGTCAAAATTTTAAAACAGAAGGGTTTGACTTTAATCATAAAGTCAGGCCTTTTTTTATGCGAAAAATAATTTTTATACTACTATCTATGATATTTTAGTCCTATTTTGCGCTGTCTCGATGCAATACGCATCTTGACTGTAAATTTTAAAGAAAAAAAGCACTTTCAAAAGTGAATATAATTTCACGAATATATAATGAAAAAAGTAAAATTAATTTGATACTGCAAAATAAAATTTTAATAAAGTAGAAAAGTGTTATTTCTAAAATAATTATAACGTTTTCGTTAATAACATTCATTATTTTCATAATGTCATTACAAAAGATAGAATATATTTGTATTACTAAATAAAAATTAGAAAATATGAGTATAATTATCAAAATTCACGCAAGACAAATTTTTGATTCAAGAGGAAATCCTACAATTGAAGTAGATGTAATTACAGACAATGGTGTTTTAGGAAGAGCAGCAGTTCCATCTGGAGCTTCTACCGGTAAACATGAAGCAGTGGAGTTACGTGACGGAGGAAAAGCTTTTCTTGGTAAAGGAGTTTTGAATGCGGTGAAAAATGTGAATACCCTTATTTCGGAAGAACTTCTTGGAGTTTCCGTTTTTGAACAAAATGTTATTGATCAAATGATGATTGATTTAGATGGCACGCCTAATAAATCAAACTTGGGAGCAAATGCAATTTTGGGTGTGTCTTTGGCTGTTGCCAAAGCGGCAGCAAATGAATTAGGATTGCCTTTGTATAGATATGTAGGCGGTGTTTCTGCGAATACATTGCCCGTTCCTATGATGAATATCATCAATGGAGGTTCACATTCTGATGCGCCAATTTCGTTTCAGGAATTCATGATCATACCAGTTAAAGCAACTTCTTTTACGCATGCAATGCAAATGGGGACTGAGATTTTTCATAGCCTTAAAAAAGTATTACATGATAGAGGTTTAAGTACAGCTGTTGGTGATGAAGGTGGTTTTGCGCCAAACCTTGCCGGTGGTACAGAGGATGCATTGGACACGATCAAAAAAGCAGTTGAGGCTGCTGGTTATACTTTTGGTGACGAAATCATGGTGGCTTTAGACTGTGCGGCTTCTGAATTTTTTGTAAACGGAAAATACGATTATACGAAATTTGAAGGCGAAACGGGTAAAATTAGAACTTCAGAGGAGCAAGCTGATTATTTAGCTGAATTAGCAGCTAATTACCCTATTATCTCTATCGAAGACGGAATGGATGAAAATGACTGGGATGGTTGGAAATACCTGACGGATAAAATTGGTAATAAAGTACAATTAGTAGGGGATGATTTATTTGTTACTAATGTGGAACGATTGTCAACAGGAATCGAAAAAGGAATTGCAAATTCAATTTTGGTTAAAGTAAACCAAATAGGTACTTTGACTGAAACTATTGCAGCGGTCAATATGGCTAAAAACGCAGGCTTTACCTCGGTAATGTCGCACCGTTCCGGAGAGACGGAGGACAATACTATTGCAGATCTAGCAGTAGCATTGAATTGTGGACAAATCAAGACCGGTTCTGCTTCTCGTTCAGACCGTATGGCTAAATACAATCAATTATTGCGAATTGAAGAAGAATTAGGCGATACCGCTTATTTTCCGGGAAAAAACGCTTTTAAAATAAAATAAGTTCTAACACTATCTTTTTTAGCCATTCACTTCGTGTGAATGGCTTTTTTTTGGTAATATTTAACATTTTCATTGTATTATTCTCTTTTTAATTAGTGTTTAATTCCCTAGATTTGATAAATTATTATTTTAAAAGTTTATTTTCAAATATATTATGTCAAAAACAGCAACATTAGAAATCGACGGAAAAAAAATTGAACTGCCTATAGTAGTAGGTAGCGAAAATGAAGTTGCCATCGATATTAACAAATTACGTGATTTATCCGGTATAATTACTCTTGATCCGGGCTATAAAAATTCAGGTTCTTGTAAGAGTGATATTACTTTTCTGGACGGAGAATTAGGAATTCTTCGCTACAGAGGATACGCTATTGAAGATTTAGCAGAAAAAGCTGATTTTCTTGAAGTGTCTTATCTTTTAATTTTTGGAGAATTGCCTACTACTAAACAGTTGGCGCAATTTGAAACGGATATCAGAAAATACACGCTGGTCAATGAAGAAATGAAAAACATCATTGATGGTTTTCCAAAAACAGCCCATCCAATGGGTGTTTTAGCTGCTTTGACGAGTGCATTGACTGCGTTCAACCCTAAATCGGTTAATGTAGAGAATGAAAAAGAAATGTATGAAGCAGTTTGTAAAACCATGGGGAAATTCCTGGTTATTGCCACTTGGACCTACAGAAAAAGTATGGGTTATCCTTTGAATTATTATGATAACACTAAAGGGTATGTGGAGAATTTCATGCATTTGATGTTTGAATTGCCTACAGAGCCGTATACGCCAAACCCTGTGGTAGTAGATGCATTAGACAAGTTGTTTATACTTCATGGCGATCATGAGCAAAACTGTTCCACTTCTACCGTTAGAATGGTGGGTTCCTCACATGCGGGATTGTTTGCATCAATATCTGCCGGAGTTTCAGCTCTTTGGGGTCCTTTGCACGGAGGTGCCAATCAGGCAGTTCTTGAAATGCTGGAAGAAATCCATAGAAATGGCGGTGATGCAGATAAATATATGGCTAAAGCCAAAGATAAAAATGATCCTTTTAGATTGATGGGTTTTGGACATAGAGTCTATAAAAACTTTGATCCAAGAGCAAAAATCATCAAAAAAGCAGCAAATGAAGTTTTAGCAACTTTAGGAGTTGAAGACCCAATTCTTGCTATTGCTAAAAAGTTAGAAGCAGCGGCTTTGGAAGATGAGTATTTCAAATCAAGAAATTTATATCCTAATGTAGACTTCTACTCTGGAATTATTTACAGAGCGCTAGGAATTCCTACCGATATGTTTACGGTTATGTTTGCCATAGGGCGTTTGCCGGGTTGGATTGCACAATGGAAAGAAATGCGAGAAAATAAAGAGCCTATCGGAAGACCAAGACAAATTTACACAGGACATCCTTTGCGAGAATTCAAGACCTCTGATAAAAGATAAAAGATAAAAAGCTTCACAAATTTGTGAAGCTTTTTTTATATTTGCTAAAAGTTAAAGATACATGTTAGAATTAAATGTAAATAATGAAACTTCAAGACTAAGGGCAGTTGTTTTGGGTTCTGCAGTACATAACGGGCCAACGCCAAAACGAGAAGAGGCCTATGATCCAAAATCGTTAGAGCATATATTGGCAGGGACTTATCCGATCGAGATAGATATGGTTCGAGAAATGGAAGCCTTCAATCGGGTTTTTGAAAAATATGATGTAACGGTGTTTCGTCCTGAAATGATTGAAAATTACAATCAAATATTTACCAGAGATATTGGCTTTGTAATTGGAGATGTTTTTGTAAAATCGAATATATTGCCGGATCGCGAGCGGGAATTAGACGCGATTCAGTACGTAATAGACCAAATTGATTCTCAAAAAGTAGTGCGCCCCCCAGAAGAAGTACACATAGAAGGAGGGGATGTGATGTTGTGGAATGACTATATCTTCGTTGGTACATATAAAGGAAGTGATTACCAGGATTATATTACAGCACGGACGAATCTTCAGGGTGTGCAGTACATCAAAGACCTGTTTCCTACTAAAATTGTAAAGGGGTTTGACCTAGTAAAGTCTAAAATTGAAGCGAGGGATAATGCCTTGCATTTAGACTGTTGTTTTCAGCCTGTTGGAATTAATAAAGGGATTATATACAAAAATGGATTTCGAGAAGAAGCCGATTATTTATTTCTGGTTAATCTTTTTGGGAAAGAAAATTTATTTCACGTCACTAGAGACGAAATGTATCACATGAATTCTAATATTTTTTCTATCGATACCACTGTTGTGGTTTCCGAAAGAAATTTCACCCGACTGAACAATTGGTTGCGAGCAAACGGTTTTCTGGTAGAAGAAATTCCTTATGCCGAAATTGCAAAACAAGAAGGGCTATTGCGCTGTTCGACCTTGCCTTTGATTCGAGATTAATTCAATTTTAAAAACGTATTGTGGTAGAGACGCACTGCAGTGCGTCTCTACTATAAAAATAAAACACAAAAAACCATGAAACAAACAACAAATTCGATATTGATGATTCGCCCAGTAGCGTTTAGAATGAACGAACAAACGGCAGTAAATAATTATTACCAAAAAGTAGTAGACGGTCTTTTGCCTGCAACGGTAAACGCTAAAGCACAACAAGAATTTGATGCTTTTGTCGAAAAACTAACAGCAGTCGGGGTTGATGTTACGGTTGTTGATGATACCCTGAATCCAGATACACCAGATAGTGTTTTTCCAAACAACTGGATTTCTTTTCACGAGAATGGAGATGTGGCTTTATATCCTATGTTTGCTGAAAATCGCCGTCACGAGCGCCGCGAAGATATTTTAGATGTTCTGGAAGACAAAGGATTTGTGATTCATAATATTGTTGATTATACATCGGCAGAGGAAGATGGATTCTATTTGGAAGGAACAGGAAGTTTGCTTTTGGATAGAACTAATGCTAAAGCATATTGCGCTTTGTCACCAAGGGCTGATGAAGAGTTGTTTATCGAATTCTGTGAGGATTTTGACTATGCTCCAGTTATTTTTGAAGCATTTCAAACCGTCGGTTCGGAACGAAAATTGATCTACCATACCAATGTGATGATGTGTCTGGGGGACACTTTTGCTGTGATTTGTTCGGAGTGTATTGATGATAAAAAAGAACGTAAAATGGTCCTGGATAGCCTAAAAGAAAACGGGAAAGAAATCATTTTAATTACGGAAGCCCAAATGAATACTTTTGCAGGAAACATGCTTGAAATTCGTGGGGCAAAGGACAAACGATATTTAGTGATGAGTGCTGCTGCACATCAGAGTTTGACTTCAAAACAAATTGAACAACTGGAGCGACATGCTGAAATTTTGAGTTCGAGCCTGGATACTATTGAAGCATGTGGGGGTGGCAGTGCCAGATGTATGATGGCTGAGATCTTTTTGCCAAGAAAATAATTGTACAATTCAGGCAAATACACTGCGTTTTGCCTGAATTTAATCTTAGATCAAATTGCCTTTAATAATATTGATAATCGCACTTACAATATATTGGATTCCTATAGCAATTACAATAAAACCAATGATTCTGGAGATCGCTACAATTCCGGATTCTCCAAGTATTTTTGCTAAATAATGAGCACTTTTCAAGATGATGAAAATAGCAACTGCGATAGCAAGAATGGCAAAGGATGAAATGATAATTTCGCTAGTTGTATTGTGTTCCTGATAAAAAGCAATCAGCAGCGAAATAGATCCAGGTCCGGCTAGCATAGGGATAGCTAGTGGAGTCAGAGCGATGTCATTTCTTTTTTGAGCATCGTTTTCTGCTTTTTTGGTGATCCCCCTCTTTTTGTTAAATTGTCCCGAGAGCAATGAAAATCCCGAGTTTACTATGATAAGTCCTCCGGCAATTCGAAGCGCATCGATGCTAATGCCAAAAAAAATCAGCATATATTGCCCAATAAAAAAAGAGACAATTAAGATGATAAACACATTTATCGCTGTCCACAATGAAATCCTGGAACGTTCTTTTTTTGTGTCATGTTGTGTAAGTCCTACAAAAATAGGAACAGTACCAATAGGGTTCAACACGGAGAAAAGTGCGACAAACAGATAAATAAAAAGATCCATATTTTATATTTAAGGGTGTAAAAATACTCTTTTTTTACTTTTTAATGTTAGGGAAATGTTTTTATTGCATTGATAACTAAACTTGAAAATTCCGAAACGGACAAACCTTTTTGATTACTTTTGCTGCATATACTTATAGAAAATGACAAAGAATAAAAAAACACTAGTTCTGGGAGCAACTACTAAACCAGAGAAATACGCCTTCAAAGCGATCACTATGTTGGTAGACAAAGGACATTCGGTGCTTGCTTTAGGACAAAATGCTGGTGAAGTGGCCGGTGTGAAAATCCAGACCAAAGCCATTCCCATAAAAAATATAGATACCGTTACCCTTTATTTGAACCCTGCACGTCAGCGCGATTATTACAATTATATCGTCGAGGCTAAACCTAAACGTGTTATTTTTAATCCGGGAACTGAAAATCCAGAATTGTACCAATTGCTGAAGCTGAATGATATCAAAGTAGAAATAGCCTGTACCTTAGTATTATTGACTACTAACCAGTATTAATATTTTTTTTGGAGCTACCTCCAGCTGTTCGCTATATCTTTTCTTGTCCCGTTTTTAAAACGGGACAAGAAAAGGATGCCGCTGCCATCTGGGCTAAAACTAAAATCGTGTTTCTGAAGCCGCTTTTTTGCTAATCAACCACAATCCAAGAAAAGTAATAAGCCCGTTTACAATGATCAGCTCATTGTCAAAGACGTATCCAAAAAACAATGTTTTTGAATGTTCGCTGATAAGGTATGTGAGTGCAGGAGACAACAAACAAATTATCGGGACCAGTTTGTCTTTGACCGTTTTTGACTGTGCAAACAGCCCGAAACAATACAATCCTAAAAGTGGTCCATACGTGTAGGAGGCCACCCTGAAAATCATTCCTACTACGGAACTGTCATTTATGGAATTAAAGAAAATAATGACCAGAAACATCAAAAAGGAAAACGCAACATGAACCAGATGTCTGTCTCGGACTACATTAGGTTTGTTCAGATTCTCCGCTTTGTCCATTCCTAAAAAATCCACACAAAACGAAGTCGTAAGCGCTGTTAATGCAGAGTCAGTCGTAGCAAAAGTTGCGGCCGTCAATCCCAATAAGAATATAACTGAAGGTATCAGAGCCAGGTGATTAAAAGCAATTTCCGGGAAAAGCAAATCGGTTCTGGGCTTTCCGGTGTTTAAATCGGTGGGGATTTCAACCCCGTTTTTAGCGGCATAAACATACAGTAGCGCACCTACGCTCAGGAAAAATATATTGATAAGTACAAATATTCCGGTAAATGTGAACATGTTTTTTTGAGCTTCACCAATGGTGGCACAACTCAGGTTTTTTTGCATTAAATCCTGATCCAGACCTACCATGGCAATGGTTACAAAAATCCCTCCCAGAATTTGTTTGATAAAATGGAACTTACTCGACACGAAATCCTCAAAGAAAAATACTTTCGAATAGTTACTGTTTTTTACGGTTTCAAAAGCTTCAAAAGCATTTAAATTCAAGCTTCTGCAAATAAAGAAAAGAGTCATAAAAACAGAGGTCACTAAGAAAAAAGTTTGTAAGGTATCCGTAATGATAATGGTTTTGAGTCCGCCACGATAGGTATATGCAAAAATTAAAGCCAGCGAAATCAGCACGGTAAAGGCAAAGGGAATGTTGTAAAAGTCAAAAACGTAGCGTTGTAAAACGATCACCACAAGATACAATCGAAACGCAGAGCCTATTGTTCGGCTGATCAGGAAAATTGTTGCGGCAGTTTTATAGGAATACAACCCCAATCGCTGCTCGATATAGCCGTAAATCGAAGTCAGATTCATCCGGTAGTACAGAGGCAACAGCACTTTTGCAATAACTATAAAGCCAATGGCATTTCCCAGAACAAACTGAAAATACTTGAATTGTTCTCCGTTTGGCGCACCCACTTCTCCCGGCACCGAAATAAAAGTTACCCCGGAAAGCGCAGTCCCAATCATCCCGAAAGCCACTAAATACCATTTTGAGTTTTTATTGGCTTTGAAAAAAGCCTCATTGCCACTGTCTTTTCTACTTACAAAATGGGAAATCAAAAATAAAATCCCGAAGTAGATTACAATTAACGATAGAATGGTGAATGGTGTCATTTTTTTGAGTTTACAGGCAGCAAAATACGATTTTTTGTTTAATGAGTCATTTCTGGATCCGGATTCCCTTTGGCATATCACGAATAGCTACTGCTTAATTGGTTTGTATGCAACATTATAAACGATTTTATTTTAATATCGCCTACTAAAAGTATTGCTTTACGTCCAAAGCATTTCTGTTGAAAAAGGATTCTTTTTTATATAATGGCTTTTGCAAGCGACTCCATTTGTCAGTTTGGGTGTAGCCGAGAACCCTTGTTGCCTATCGACTGCACTCGATAAAAAGGGCATTAAGTTTTTTTCATCAGTTCGAGGTGAGAAAAATTTGTGACAGGAAAAATTTCTACCGGGCATCAAGAATCCTAACGTTTTGATAGCTTCTCGACACAATTTTAATCAGTAACGCTTTCGCATTACTATTCAAAAGTACTCGAAGTGAGGGCGGAAACAGCGCAGCCTTAATGACATTGCGCCCAATAGTAGAAAAAACGGCGGACTAAAATCGAATAACTAAAGTATACAATCGATTCAAGAAATAACCGATTAAACAAATAAACAAATTGCTACATTTGCAGTTATGGAATTTTCTTCAAAATTAATAGAAAGGGCAGTCAATGAAATGTCTCAGTTGCCAGGAATTGGTAAGCGAACTGCACTGCGACTGGTGTTGCATTTATTAAAACAGCCCAAAGAGCAAACAGGATTTCTAGCGCAAGCCTTGGTGGCAATGCGGGAGGATATAAAGTATTGTGCGAGTTGCCATAATATATCGGACAGTGCGTTGTGTGAAATTTGTGCCAACAAAAACAGAAATCATCAAATTGTTTGTATTGTGGAGGATATCCGGGATGTTATGGCGATCGAGAATACAGGACAATTCAGAGGAATTTATCATGTTTTGGGCGGTAAAATTTCACCTATTGACGGCGTGGGCCCCAGTCAGTTGAACATCAATACTGTAGTTGAAAAAGTAAAATCCGGTAGTGTCAATGAGATTATATTTGCGTTAAGCTCCACAATGGAGGGAGATACTACCAATTTTTATATTTACAAACAAATTGGGGATTGCGGGATTATTATATCAACAATCGCCAGAGGAATTTCAGTAGGTGATGAGCTGGAATATGCGGATGAAGTTACCCTGGGCAGGAGTATTTTGCAAAGAGTTCCTTTTGAAAAGACTTTTAAAAATAATTAATTTGTTTAATGAATAATGTTGCTTTTTAAATCGTAAATGAAAAGTTATATTTGTCGCTTAAAAATATTGTAAATGAGCAAGTCGGTACTCTGTTTGTTGTTAGTTATAAGTGTGTTGCTTTTTTCCTGCATCCCTACTAAAGATTTAATTTATCTTCAGAAAAAGGATACCTCAGTACAAGAATCTACTATTGCTGTGGTAGGATCTAAGCCTTATCGGTTGCAAACAAATGATGTGTTGAGTATTACTATAAAAGCGATAGATCCTAAATTAGTTGCTATTTTTAGTCCTACAAGCGAAGTCGGTTCGGTAGGAAAATCAGAATCCGCATTGTATTTTGATGGATTTACAGTAGACGATCATGGAAATATAAGGGTTCCGGTCTTAGGAGAATTAAATGTTATTGGTTACACGCTGGATGAAATCAGAGTGAGAATCGAAAAGCAATTGTTAGCGGAGTATTTTAATGCCGAAGCTAATATTTTTGTAACCGTAAAATTATCGGGGTTTAGATATACGATCAACGGGGAAATTGGCAGCACGGGAACAAAAACATTATTTCAAGAGCAAGTAAATATAATGGAAGCCATAGCAAATGCCGGAGATATCTCTATAATAGGAGACCGAAAAGCAGTTACCATCATACGAAAAACACCAACAGGAGTTCAAATGCATGATCTGGACTTGACGGACATCAATGTGATGCAATCTCCTTATTATTACTTACAACCTAATGATTATGTTTATATCAAACCGCTCAAGCAAAAAACCTGGGGAACCGGGAAAACAGGAATTGAATCCTTAGGGACTATTATTACGTTGCTGTCTTTGGCCACAACGACCTTTCTACTATTAAGAAATTAAAACAGCATTCAGAAAATGTTAGATATAAAAGATTTTTCGATTTTTGAAAATCAAGTCAGTTTTGATTTTAAGGGATTTTTAATGAAAATCGGAAGTTATTGGAAGTGGTTTTTACTGAGTTTAATAATCACTTTTACTATTGCCTATCAGGTCAACATCCGTAAAGAAAAAATATATGGCATGGAGACCCTCATTGCCGTAAAGGAGGAAAGTAACCCTCTTTTTACTTCTAATACCAGTTTGGTTTTTAATTGGGGCGGTACCTCTGATCAGGTTCAATCCATCTCTACAACACTGCAATCCAGATCACACAATGAGTTAGTGGTAGATAAACTGCAGTATTATATTGATTACTTAGTTCAGGGCGAATACAATATGGTAGATGCCTACGGAGCAGTTCCATTCTATGTAAATATTGATAAATCGAAAGGGCAGTTAGCAGGAAATTTAATTGGAATTACGTTTCTAAGCGAAAATGAATATGAAATCAGAATTCCATTTGGGAATCAAAACGTCTCGGTCGTCACGTACTCCAATAATTCCTATGGCAATACAGCAGTCGAAATTGGTGATTTTGTAAAAAGATACAAAGTAGGAGAGTCTGTTTCATTACCCTTTTTGAATTGGAAATTACAAATAAAAGACAATCCCGGTTTTTACAAAGGAAATGAATATTTTGTGCGTTTTAATGATTTTGACGGAACAGTAGCCGAATATAAAGGGATCAGTTTGCGCTCAGATGATAAAGGCGGTTCTATAATTACCCTGGGAATGCAGGGTACTAATAAAGCCAGAATGGTCGAATATTTGAATTCGACTGTTGAAATGCTGATCAAAAGACAGTTAGATAGTAAAAACCAGTTTGCTACCAATACGATTGCTTTTATAGACAGTACACTTATTGCCATGGAATCCCAGCTCAAAGAAACCGGGAATGAGCTAAAAACATTTAGAAAAGATAAAAATATTTATGATATTGAAGCGGGTGGTGCTAAATTCTCGGATAAGATTCTGGAATTTGATGTAGTCAAAGATGAAGTGACCCGTAAACTGTCCTATTACAATTCGTTAAAGACTTATTTGAAAAACAGCACCAACTATGCAAAACTTCCAGCGCCATCTGTAGCGGGAATAGAAGATCCTAATATTGTAGTTAATGTTTCAAAATTGATCGCCTTGTCTACCCAAAGATCCGAAATGGCCTATGCCGTAAAAAGCGAGAAGATATTTAAGGATTTTGACAATCAAATGGAGGCGGTCAAAAATGTACTGTTAGAAAATATAGCTACTGCAAAAGCTTCGCTGCAATATGATTTAGCGATGGTGATCAGTAAAATTAATGAAGCCGAAAGTACCATAAAACAACTCCCGGAAGACCAGCAAGAGCTCGTTAAAATCAAAAGAAAATATGATTTGAGTGATAATATTTACAGCACCTTTCTTCAAAAAAGAAGTGAAGCAGATATTGTCAAAGCAGCGAATCTATCGGATGTTCAGTTTATAGATCCCGCAAAGGATATTGGCGGCGGATTAATAGGCCCTAAAACATCCGTCAATTATATATTGGCCTTATTTCTGGGAATACTTGTTCCGTTGATTTTTGTATTTGGCATTTTTTTTGTCAATAATTCGATTCAAAATACGGAGGACATCAGTAAGTTGACAAAAATTCCTTTGATAGGCGTAGTCGGTGTCAATAAAGAAAATACAAATTTAGCAGTGTTTGACAGGCCTAAATCATCGTTGTCGGAATCTTTTAGAGCCATTCGGTCCTCGCTCCAGTTTTTGTACAAACAACAAAATGTAGACGGTGCCAAAACACTGATGATAACCTCCTCCGTTAGTGGTGAAGGAAAAACATTTTGTTCCATAAATATCGCTACTGTATTTGCCCTGAGCGAGAAAAAAACAGTTGTTATTGGCCTTGATTTAAGAAAACCAAAACTGGCTACTGAATTTAATTTATCTAATGAAGCCGGGATTGTAAATTACCTGATCAAGCAAAAAACGGTTGACGAAATTATAAATCACACCCACATTCCTTTTCTGGATGTGATTCTCTCCGGACCGGTTCCTCCCAATCCATCGGAGATGATCATGAGTGACGGAATGGGAGAGCTGATTGAAGAATTAAAGAAAAAATACGATTATATAATATTAGATACACCTCCGGTAGGGTTAGTGTCAGATGCACTAGAATTAGCACAATATTGTGATGTTACCCTTTATATTGTGAGGCAGAATTTCACTAAAAAAGACATGATTACCTTGTTGAATAATCGTATAAAACGAGGGGAATTAAATAATGCCAGTATAATTTTGAATGGTCTGGAGAATAAAGCTAAATACGGAACGGGGTATGGCTACGGATATGGTACCTATACTAATGACTATTACGAAGAAGACAAACCCAAAAGTATGTATGAAAGAGTGGCTCAGAAAATACTTAATAGACCCAGAAAGTAATTTATTGATTACAGATATAGTTAAAAAGATGCATTTTAGGGCATTTACTTTTTAGATTCAAAAACTTTTACCACGAATTTCACAAATTTTCACAAATTAATTCGTGATAATTTGTGAAATTCGTGGCAAATAAATAAGGGATACCACCGTGTAGACTTTAAGTCTGCCAACAAAAACTATGAACTTTTAATTTATAGTGGTTTATTTTTTTTAATACAGAAAAATCAAATGAAAGAAGATATAAAAAAAACAGTGTTAATCACTGGAGGAGCGGGATTTATAGGCTCTAATCTGTGTGCCCATTTTTTGTCTAAAGGCTATAAGGTGGTTTGCCTGGATAATTTTGCCACCGGGCACCTGCATAATTTAAAAGACTGCATAAACCATCCTGATTTTCGTTTGATAGAAGGCGATATTCGGAATCCGGAAGAGTGTCAAAAAGCAGTCAAAGGCGCAGATTATGTGTTGCACCAGGCGGCTTTGGGATCTGTTCCCCGTTCTATCAATGATCCGGTGACCACGAATGACGTGAATGTATCCGGATTTTTGAATATGCTGGTGGCAGCAAGAGACGAAAAAGTGAAGCGATTTGTGTATGCGGCAAGTTCCTCTACCTACGGCGATTCAGAAGCGTTGCCCAAAGTAGAAAATACTATTGGGAAGCCTCTTTCTCCGTATGCAATAACAAAATATGTAAATGAATTGTATGCCGAAATTTTTAGCACAACCTATGGTTTAGAGACCATAGGACTGCGTTATTTCAATGTTTTTGGACGGAAGCAAGATCCCAATGGCGCTTATGCAGCCGTTATCCCGAAATTTGTGATGCAATTCATGCAACACGAAAGCCCAAAAATAAATGGTGACGGGAATTATTCCCGCGATTTTACTTATATTGACAATGTTATTCAAATGAATGAGTTGGCGATGTTAACTCAAAATCCAGAAGCGATCAATACGGTGTATAACACGGCGTGTGGCGATAGGAATACGTTGAATGATTTAGTGGGCTATTTGAAAGATTTTTTAACAAAATACGATTCTGAAATTGCAAACGTTACTGTAGTGTATGGTCCTAACAGAGCGGGTGATATTCCACATTCCCTGGCTAGTATTGATAAAGCAAAAGCCCTACTGGGATACAATCCAAAATTTGGCATGCAAGAAGGATTGAAAGAGGCGGTGCACTGGTATTGGGATAATTTATCGTAATACCGTATGCCGTAGAGAGGCGATAAATCGCGTTTGTACTGGGATTAAAAAAAATAAAAAAATATATAGATGAAAATCACAAAAATTTGTTGCATTGGAGCTGGCTATGTTGGTGGTCCGACGATGGCGGTTATTGCTCAAAAATGTCCGGAGATACAAGTTACAGTAGTCGATTTGAACGAAGAGCGCATTGCGGCTTGGAATGATACCGACACGGCCAATATTCCTATATATGAACCCGGATTGGACGTTATTGTTGCCGAGGCCCGGGGAAGGAATTTGTTTTTTTCTACGAATGTTGATAAAGCCATAGACGAAGCCCAGATTATATTTATCTCCGTGAATACCCCCACTAAAACGTATGGTAAGGGAAAAGGGATGGCGGCTGATTTAAAATACATAGAGCTTTGTGCCAGACAAATTGCACGTGTAGCCAAAGATAATAAAATAGTAGTTGAGAAATCGACACTACCGGTGCGAACTGCAGAAGCAATAAAGAGTATACTTGATAATACCGGGAATGGAGTACAGTTTCAAATCCTGTCAAATCCTGAGTTTTTAGCAGAGGGAACAGCTGTTACTGATTTGTTGCATCCGGATCGGATTCTTATTGGAGGCGATCCTTCGGAGGAAGGTAAAAAAGCGATTCAGGCCTTAGTCGATGTCTATTCGAATTGGGTGCCTGCCGCTAAAATATTGACCACTAATGTTTGGTCTTCTGAATTGTCTAAGCTTACCGCCAATGCTTTTTTGGCACAACGTATTTCTTCCATCAATGCCATGTCAGAACTGTGTGAAAAAACGGGAGCCGATGTCAATGAAGTCGCTAAAGCGATTGGAATGGACAGCAGGATTGGATCTAAATTTCTAAAAGCCTCCGTTGGTTTTGGAGGTTCTTGCTTTCAAAAGGACATTTTAAATTTAGTGTACATTGCAAAATCCTATGGTTTGAATGCCGTTGCAGATTATTGGGAGCAAGTTATTATCATGAATGACCATCAAAAAAGACGTTTCTCCAATTCTATTGTTCAAACGCTTTACAATACGGTTTCCGATAAGAAAATTACTTTTTTGGGTTGGGCATTCAAGAAAGATACGAATGATACCAGAGAATCAGCAGCAATTTATGTAGCTGATGATTTGATCAATGAACACGCAAAAATTGCGGTGTATGATCCTAAAGTTTCTAACAAGAAGATCTTGGGGGATTTAAATTATTTGGAAACCAGAAATGCAGAGGCGAATGCGAACAGTGTGCGTTCCTTTTTGGACCCGTACGAAGCCTGTCAGCAGGCACACGCTATTGCGATACTGACAGAGTGGGATGAATTTATCCACTACGACTGGCAAAAAATATATGATTCGATGCAAAAACCCGCTTTTATTTTTGATGGTAGAAATTTGCTGAACGGCCCGGAATTAAAAGCGATTGGTTTTGTGTATCAGGCGATAGGTTCGTAAGCGGTTAAACAATTAAACGGTTAAACATTTAAAAGCTAATTGTGCTCAGCGGGTTGCTAGTAGTTTTCAAGTAATGAAATAGAACAAAACGTCTCGCTACGCTTCGCACTCGAAGTGTCGTGTATTGAGAACCGTTTTTAAATAAATAATTCAAAAAGTGTATTCTGAATTCGGATAGGGAGAATTAATTTTATGGCAATACAAGATAAAAGATGAATTGGTATGTAGTGTATACAAAACCCAAATGGGAAAAAAAAGTGGCAGAACAATTACAAAAGATAGGTGTGGAATGCTACTGTCCTTTGGTAACCCAAATGCGACAATGGTCTGACCGCAAGAAAAAAGTGGAAGTACCTCTTTTTAATTCCTATGTTTTTGTACAATTAGAAGATTCGAAACGGAATTTGGTGTTTCAATCCGTTGGCGCAGTCCGCTATTTGTATTGGTTAGGAAAACCAGCAATTGTGCGTGATGAAGAAATTGAAGTCATCAAGAAATGGCTCAACACTTCGGATTGTGTTGATCTCACTGTGGCCTCATATCAAATTGGGGAAAAGATTCAATTAGAATCGGGACCTTTTGCCGACCAAAAAGCCACAGTTCAGGAAATGACCAATACCCATTATGTGCTGGTTTTGGAATCTTTAGGATGTGTGTTGAAAATGAAACGATGAGTTTTTAGTGTGCGAAGTGAGGAGAAGAAAATAGAGAAAAGGGGATAGCGAATAGAAAAGAATAAGCTGTTTCGTCCGTCACTTCGAGTAATTTAGAATAGTAATGCGAATGCTTTACTATTCTAAATTGTATCGAGAAGCCTGAAAAACGGAAGAGTTCTCGATACTTCGCCGCAATTTCTATCGCAAATTGCTGCTCCACTCGAACTGACGAATCTTTATAGTAATTAATTGCGGCAATTAGTGAGTGGTGAAGTTCGTTTATAGTACAACCTAATGCTCATTAAAAGGCCCATTTAAAAAAAAGATTCCAAAAAATGAAAGACATTATATTAAAAGCCGAAAACATCTCCAAGCAATACCGACTGGGCCAGGTAGGAACGGGTACTATGGCGCATGATTTGAACCGCTGGTGGCATCAAGTGCGTGGTAAGGAAAATCCGTATCTCAAAATTGGCGACACCAATGACCGCAGTACCAAAGGTACGAGTGATTATGTCTGGGCATTGCAGGATATTAATTTTGAAGTAGAACGGGGAGAGATTCTTGGGATTATTGGCAAGAATGGCGCAGGAAAGTCTACTTTGCTCAAAATATTATCCCGTGTTACAGCACCTACAACGGGAAGCATTAAGTTTGGAGGCCGTGTGGCTTCCTTGCTTGAAGTAGGAACCGGATTTAATGGCGAAATGACCGGCAGGGAAAATATTTATCTCAATGGGGCTATTTTAGGGATGACCAAAAAAGAAATAACCTCCAAGATTGATGAAATTATTGATTTCTCCGGTTGCGAACGCTACATTGATACCCCCGTAAAACGCTATAGCAGCGGAATGTATGTGCGACTGGCTTTTGCCGTAGCCGCATTTCTGGAGCCTGAAATTTTGATTGTAGATGAGGTTTTGGCCGTAGGCGATGCCGAGTTCCAAAAGAAAGCGATTGGCAAGATGCAGGATATTTCCAGAACTGGAGGCAGAACAGTTTTGTTTGTGAGCCATAATATGGCGGCGGTGCGGAGCTTGTGTACTAGGGGAATTGTGTTAGAGAATGGGAAGGTAGTGTTTGATGGGGGGATTGAGGAGAGTGTTGATTTATATCATAATGCTTCTTCAAATTTTGAATCTTTTTATAAAAGAGATATTTCGAAAGACTTTAGCGAAATTGTAATAGATGAAATAAATATCAATAATGAGGGAGGAAACTTAGAAAGCCGTTTTTATTATGATCAAAATATTGTAATTGATTTTAAATTGAATTCAAAATTTGAAATAAAAGATAATAATCGTTACAAAATGTTTTGTACAATTGTCAGCAAGAATGGTCAAAGAGTATGTTCATATGAAACCAATCTGATTAAATCTGAAAAAATACGATTAACTATTGAAGCAGAATTTTTGGTAAGAGGTGAGTATTTTTTAAATGCGTTTATACATGTCCCTCAACAATTAAGAATTGATGAAGTAAATGAAGTTTGTCTGTTTGAGATTTTAGATGAAAAATCTAGTTTGAGCATTCATGGATTATACAATTACGGACAAGTATTTGGAAAAGGGAAATGGGATTCTATTTTTTAGATGAAAAATTTTTATAAATTGTAATTGTATTTTTTGTAATAAACATTTAGTAATATTAGATAAATGATTAAAATTTTAAAAAAATATTTTAAACCACCTTATTATTTCTTAATTGGAAAAAAACAGGGTACAAATG
This sequence comes from Flavobacterium bomense, assembly GCF_003970355.1. Taxonomy (NCBI): domain Bacteria; kingdom Pseudomonadati; phylum Bacteroidota; class Flavobacteriia; order Flavobacteriales; family Flavobacteriaceae; genus Flavobacterium; species Flavobacterium bomense. The sequence goes on from NZ_RYDJ01000003.1 coordinate 80,452, forward strand.
CAATAGCGCGATTTGTGCCTACTGAAAAAGAATTTTTAGGAAAAAAATTATATATCCATGATATCGCATCATTTAATTTGTGTAACGAGGAATTGTTTCAACTTGAAATGTATAAGTTTAAGGCTAGTCGTCCTAATCCTTGTATAATAGATTGTGGGGCAAATTTAGGGATGAGTATCATTTATTTTAAGCAATTATATCCCAATGCTTCTATAATTGCTTTTGAAGCAGATGAGCATATTTTTGGTTTTTTGGAAAAAAACGTTGAATCATTTGGATATAATGATGTAGAGTTAATCAATAAGGCAGTTTGGAATTGCGATGACACCTTGTCATTTATTGTTGAAGGAGGTGCAGGAGGAAGAATAGAAGAAGAAACTTCAAAAGGGAAATACAAAAAAGTAGTTTGTACCAGTTTAAAAAAATATTTGAAAGGACGAAAGGTTGATTTTTTAAAAATTGACATAGAAGGAGCGGAATTCGAAGTGATAAAAGACTGTGAGGATGAATTGAAAAATATTGATTATCTCTTTATTGAATACCACAGCATGCCAGATCGAGAGCAAAATTTGCATAAAATTTTGAAAATTGTACAAAAAGCAGGTTTTAGTTATCATATTAAAGAAGCTTATACTGCAAAATACCCATTTATAGAAAGAAATTTAAACTTCGGAATGGATTTACAGCTAAATATTTTTTGCTACAAAACAAAATAATTGCAATTCAATGTATACTATTATAATGTCAAAAATTCAAACATTACTGAAAACATATGTAACAACTGGGTATTATGGTATAAAGTGTCTTGTTAAAGATAAATTTTTTCCATACAAAGGGAGGACTATTAAAAGAATGGATCTTTTTTTAAAATATTTTAATGGAAAAATAGGGATAGAAATAGGAGGGCCTAGTGCTATTTTTTCAAAAGAAATTCCAATTTATCAGGTTATAGATAGTTTAGACGGATGTAATTTCAGTTCTCAAACCATTTGGGAAGGTACTATTGTTGAAGGCCAAAATTTTAATTATTTAGGAAGTAAAAAAGGACACCAATACATTTGTGAAGCGAGTAACCTTAAAGAAATACCTGATAACAAATATGATTTCCTTATTGCAAGCCATTGTTTAGAACATTGTGCCAACACGTTAAAAACAGTTAAAGAATGGGTGAGAGTTATTAAAAAAGGCGGTGCTATTTTACTTATTTTACCGGATAAAAGATATACATTTGATCATAATCGTCCTATCTCTACTTTTGGTCATTTTGAAAATGATTTAAATAATGGGATTAATGAAACCGATTTGACACACCTAACCGAAATTTTAGAGTTACATGATTTGAATATGGATTTAGCTGCCGGAACTAAAGAACAATTTAAAAAAAGGTCTTTTGCTAATCACGAAAATAGATGCTTGCACCATCATGTTTTTGACTTCAAATTACTGCAAAATGTCTATAAGTATTTTGATATTAAGGTAGTTAATTTGACTTTTGTAAAACCTTATCATCAAATAATTTTAGGTATTAAGCGATGATTTCAATAATTATTTGTTCTCGAACCCAAAACATTTCTTTTAATTTATCTGAGAATATAAAAAACACGATTGGTTGTGATTATGAATTAATTGTCATTGATAATTCAAACAATAAATATTCTATTTTTGAGGCCTATAATTTAGGGATAGAAAAAAGTAGGAATGATTATTTGTGCTTTATGCATGATGATGTCTTATTGCATACTCAAAATTGGGGTCTACTAGTGAAGAATTTATTCGACCAAAATGAAGAATTTGGGTTGCTGGGGGTTGCCGGTGCTAAATCCAAAACAAAGATGCCATCGGCTTGGTGGGATTGTCCAGAAGAGGATAAATTTCTTTATTTAAAACAACATTTAAGAAATGGCAATGTTGAAGATTGGGACCAAGGTTTTAAGAATAAAAATATAGAAAAAGTGGTTGCAATAGATGGATTTTTTATGATTGCTCGAAGAGATAAACAGTTTCGTTTTCAGGAATCTACCAAGGGTTTTCATTGTTATGATTTGAACATATCATTCGAGTACATCAAGCTGGGTTATAGTATTATAGTGGTTAATTCAATAGTAGTGGAACATTTTTCTTTGGGAAAGTTAGATAAAAATTGGTATTTGACCTCTATAATAATGCACAAAATATACTCGAATTTGCTCCCTTTAAAAGTTGAAGAAGGAATAGTCTGCAAGGATTTTGAGTTTAAAAACGGAACAAATTTCATAAAAGGTTTGCTTTACTACAGGTTAAAAAAACAAGCCTTCTTACTTTGGATACAATTAATTATTTTAAAGCCTATTACAGGATACCATTTTAAATTTTTGAAACAAATGCTAAAATAAATGCTAGCAATAGTCATTCCATATTATAAAATTACTTTTTTTGAGGCAACCATTGAGTCTTTAGCCGATCAAACAGACAAACGATTCAAAGTTTATATTGGTGATGATGCCAGTACTGAAAATCCAGGTGATTTATTAGAAAAGTACAAAGGTAAATTTGAATTTGTTTATCATCGATTTGAACGTAATCTTGGAGGAACATCATTGGTTCTTCAATGGGAACGCTGCATTGCTTTGTCTAATAAAGAGGAATGGATTATGATATTGGGGGACGATGATTATTTGAGTAAAAATGTTGTATTTGAATTTTATGAGAACTATAATTTATTTCACGAAAACTGTAATGTTCTGAGGTATTCTACTAGGGTAATTGATCAGATTAATGGTGAAGAGTCTAAGTTATGTACAAATCTATTATTTGAAACAGGAATTCAATACATTTCAAGAAAAATTAAAGGTAAAGCAAGAGGCTCTTTGTCAGAATTTGTTTTTAACAAAAATGAATTTTTAAAACATAAATTTACAAATTATCCATCCGCTTTTTATAGTGATGATAAAATAGTTTTAGACTTAACAAAAGTGAAAAATATTTTCAGTACAAATTCCGCTGTTGTATTTGTTAGAATTTCATCTGAAAGTTTATCCGGTAAAGCTGAGATACATAAAAATGATTTGTTTTTAGCACGGTTTGAATTTTTCGAATATTTAATAAAAATAAAGTATTATTTATTTGATGTTTATACAAGAAAAATTATTGTTGAGAGGTTCTTAAGTTATACCTACCAACATAAAAAGCAAAATGTGTTTCTGTTTTTAAATTTGTATTTGAAGAGTGTATTGTTTTTAGATTTTAATTTTTTTATGAAGATAAATAAGAAGTTTATCAAGATAATTTTAGGACAATCAATTGATTAAGAAAAGTAAGAATATTATTGTATGTACCCCGTTTTTAGATAATATTGGAGGGACAGAAATTGAAGCTGTTTTAACGGCAATACATTTTTATGATTCGAATCAATATAAAAGAGTTGCGATTTTTTCTCCTAGAAAAAGTAGTTCCAGTTTTTTTAAAGAAATAATTGAAGAACGAAATATCAGCTTTGTACATTATCCTACTTTTTTTGATTTCAAGACTATCCTTTTTCTTAATAAAATACTTAAGAAGTTTGGTTTAGAAAAACCAATATTAGAATCTGCATATTGGTTTTTAATTTCTTTACAATACACTAGTTTTTTTATATTAACTTATCCAGGATGTACTTATTTTTTTTCAGTATTTCAATTTCAATTTCAAAACAAAAAATATATTGCCAAGATTACCATGTGGCATTTTAATTTGTTATCAAAGCTTCATCAAATTGTTTACAATAAGTTTACTAATATTATAGTTTTTAATGAAGAACAAAAAATGTTTTGGGAACGAAATAATTTTTTAAAAAATACAGTAGCTTTAGATATTGCAATCTTAAACGAGACTAATCTTCTTAGTTTGTCACAAAGAACTTATGAACAGGATGTTCTTGTTTTTGGCTATTTGGGAAGAATATCAAGAGAAAAAAATCTCGAAGACATGATACTTTTACTCGATTTTTTAAATAACAAAAATCAAAAAAAATGTAAATTAGTCATTCAAGGAAAAGGAGATTTACTATATCTACAGGAGCTTGAATTATTGGTTGTAAAATGTAACCTATTCAATTTCGTGACTTTTAAAAAAGAATTTATTAGTCCGCTACAAACTCATACTTTTTATCAATATATTGATGTTTTTCTAGTTACTTCAAAAATCGAAGGTGGTCCAATGACATCTCTGGAGGCGGCAGCTGCAGGATGTTATGTAATGGGATATAAAATTGGCGCCATGCAAGATCGTTTTGGGCAATTCCCTAACGTAGTAAATCAAAATTACAAATCCTTGTGCGATTCTGCCTTAGCTTTTTTGAATTTGACTACTTTTGAAAAAAATACTATTTTAAACAAGTTTAGGAAATTTTATGTTTCTAAATTAAGTAATTCAACCAAAGGCCGCAAATTCAACCAATTTTTTAAATAAATGCATTCTGATACTCTAGTTTCTATTATAATTCCTTGCTACAACGATGCACAATACATTCTGCAATCGGTAAATTCGGCATTAAATCAAACCTACCCAAATAAAGAAGTAATTGTTGTAGATGATGGTTCTAATGCTGAAACTAAAGCGGTATTAAAAAAGTTAGCGCCAAAAATCACAAAATTAATTACCCAAGAGAATCAAGGACAAAGTACGGCGCGTAATGTTGGAATTAAAGAAGCAAAAGGGGAGTATATATTGGTTTTAGACAGCGATGATTATTTTGAACCCACTTTTTGTGAAAAGGCAGTCGCCATTTTTGAAAGTAGAAAAGAAGTTAAAATAATATCGTCGTTTGTAAATAGAGTAATCGACGATAAAATTGCTCATGTTTTTAAGCCTTATGGAGGAAATATAAAGCCATTTCTTTCTAATAATCAAGCAACAGGAAGTTGCATGATTTTAAAATCGGATTTCTTAAACGTAAATGGTTATGATGAAAAAATGAGAAAAGGTTTTGAAGATTGGGAGTTTTATATCCGATTGTTGAAAGACGGAGGAGAGGCATTTGTGATACAAGAGCCATTGTTCAATTACAGATTAAGAAATGACTCAACAACTTCAAAAGCAAATAAAATTAAATATGATTTGTTAAAATATATTTATATGAAACACCAAGATTTATATAAGGCAAATTACGAATTATTTATTTCACATCTTTTAAATAGAATTGAAAGGGAAGAAACAGAAAAGATTAAAAACACGCATCGCTTAGAATTTAAAATTGGAAAGACAATTTTGAAACCTTTCCGATGGGTTAAATCAGTAGTAAAATGAGTGTATTTCCAAAAGTAACGATCATTATGGCTACCTACAATCGGGCACATTTTATTTTAGAAACATTGCAATCGATACAAACGCAAACTTTTGATAATTGGGAATGCTTGATTATAGATGATGGAGGATCTGACAATACCAGAGAAGTAATTGCGCCAATATTGGTGCAGGATGACAGGTTTCAATTTTTAAAACGCCCTGAACCCTATGAAAAAGGACTGCCGGGCTGCCGTAATTATGGATTAGATATTGCGAAAGGGGCTTTTATTCAGTTTTTTGATGATGATGATTTAATGCACCCCAGAAAATTAGAATTGCAATTAGCGCCTTTTTTTAAAAATGATAAATTGAATTTTACGGCATGTAAATTTGAAACATTATTTGAAAGTGAAAGTGGTAGTAAAAAAATAATGAGACCTGATTTTAATTTTGAACATCCTCATTTAGGAGATGCCATTTTATTAGGTGATTTAAGGATTAATAGTTTAAGTACTCTTTGGAATATAAAAATTTTAAATCAATTTAGATTTGATGAAACGTTGATGTATGCTGAAGAGTGGGAACTTTTCACAAGGATTGGGTATCAATATCCAAATAATTATTGTGCGGTGGATGAGTATCTGTTTTCTTATAGAAAACATTCAACTACACTAACACAGGGTGAAGATTTATATTTTGAAAAGAGGAAGACGTCTTCAATTATTAGAATAAAAATTCTTAATTATTTATCGGAAAACAAATTGCACACAAAAAAAAGCATCTTGTTTCTTGCAAAAACTTTTTTCGTAATCACCTATAATCCAATCTATATTCATCAGCTTATTGACTATATAGAGGTGAATAAAGGATTTACATTCAAATTACTATGGTTCTTAAAATCAGGTTTGATTTTCGCAAAGTTTTATAGTAAATTTATAGGTAAATTGGCCAGTTGGGTTTAAATATGGTTAATAAAATAAATTTATGAATAATTTACCTTCTGTTTCTGTAATAATCCCGACTTATAATAGAAGTAAACTATTGTTAGAAACATTGTATTCAGTTAAAAATCAAACATTAAAAAATTGGGAATGTATTATAGTTGATGACGGCAGCAATGATAATACTGAGGATATAATTAATAATTTTATTAGAGATGATATTCGCTTTAAATTTTTTAAAAGACCGGTTTATTATCCTAAAGGTGCCTGCAGTTGCAGAAATTATGGCTTTGAAATTAGCAAAGGAAAGTTCATTCAATGGTTAGATGATGATGATTTACTCTCGACAAATAAATTGGAATTACAAGTTAAAAAACTAGAAATTTTAGATAATCCTAAAATTTTTACGACTTGTGATTGGGATTTGTTTTGGCCAAATAAAAAATTTCAAAATAATAATTTATTGCAATTTAAAAAAGTAATAAAAGCTGATAGTTTTTTTCATGAACTAAAAAATCAATTAACTTTTTGTCCAGTACATACTTTCCTTATACATAGAGATTTGGTAATAAAGGCAGGAAATTGGAATATTCAATTAACAGTAAATGATGATGCAGAGTTTATTGCAAGAATTTTATTAGAAAGTGAAATATTAATAAACACCGATGGATGTTATGTTTTATATTGTGATCACAAAGAATCTAGAATAAGTAAAAAAAATAACATTAAGGGTTTAGTGTCCTTTCTTTTGAGTTTGAGGTTAATGCACGCAAATTTGAAAGCTTATGATATTACATGTAAACCATATTTTAAGTGGAAACTCTTTAATATTTTTTATAATAATTGGAAAACTAATAAGGATGTTTTAATAAACCATAAATTTTTTTTTAAAGAAAATGGTATTGACTTTAGATACTCAAGATATTATATGATAAAATATTCAATCTATAAAATAGTGTATCCTTGGTATAAAAATAAATTTAAAAACAAATAAAATTGAAAATCTTACTTTGTTTTGGAACCCGTCCTGAAGCCATAAAAATGGCTCCACTTTTTCATGAGCTACAAAAAAATAATGTCGATGTACAAGTCTGTGTAACGGCACAACATCGGGAAATGCTGGATCAGGTTTTGGATTTTTTTGCCATTGTTCCCGATTATGATTTAGATTTGATGCAACCCAATCAAAGCTTGAACGGATTAAGTGCCACTATTTTGTCAAAGATGGATGGTGTATTTGCTGTTGCAAAACCTGATTTGATATTGGTACACGGAGATACTACCACCTCATCGATGGTGGCGTTGGCAGCCTTTCATAACGGTATAACTGTAGGGCATATAGAAGCTGGCTTGCGTACGTATAATAAAAACGCTCCCTTTCCGGAGGAAGTGAACCGGCAGTTGACCAGCAGAATAGCTGATATTCATTTTACCCCTACTGCTGCTGCAACCCAAAATCTATTGAATGAAGGCATCCTTCCGGCAGCTATCATACAAACCGGAAATACAGTTATTGATGCACTATTATTGGCCCTTGTAAAAATTGGAAAGGTAGATTATCAGCATCCTGAAATTGAGCAATTGAAGCGTCTTATCCCAACCCATAAAAAAATGGTTCTGGTCACAGGGCATCGCAGAGAAAATTTTGGTGCCGGTTTTGAGCACCTTTGTGAGGCACTTTTATCAGTTTCAGAACGGGAGGATGTTACGATAGTTTATCCCGTACATTTAAATCCCAATGTAAAATATATTGTATATGAGAAATTGTCCCATAACGAAAATATTTATTTGATTCCACCGGTTTCCTATCCTGTTTTTGTGTGGTTGATGCAACAATCCTTTTTGATTGTGACCGATTCCGGAGGCATTCAGGAAGAGGCTCCATCCTTAGGGAAGCCTGTTTTGGTTACCCGAACGGTTTCAGAGCGACCTGAGGGTGTTACTGCCGGATTTTCTATTTTGGTAGGTACCGATCAGCAAAAAATCAGTACCACCATTTGTTCTTTTTTAGACGGATTCTCAGGATTTGGACCTTCCATCAATCCTTACGGAACGGGTGATGCTTCTCGAAAAATTGCCGATTATTTATTAAAACACTATTAAAATGAAAATCCTTGTTGTAGTAGATTCCATTAATATTGAAGACAGCAGTGGTTCAAAAGCTAATGTGGCGCTCATCGCTAATTTGGCAGCAGCGGGATTTGATGTTTTAGTATATCATTATACCCAAAAGTTCATTTCGTTGGAAGGTGTTTCCTGTTATGCGATTCCTGAAATAAAATACAGTCCCCTGTATTTTTTAAGTCGGATGCAACGAATTATAAGTCGGAATTTCAAGGTTAATCCGGCTCCTTTTCTGGAGCAATTGTTTGGTTTTTCTTTTACTTTTTATAATGATACCCGCAGTATTACTGCCGCGTTGAAGCAGCAAAAGTTTCAGCCTGATTTAGTGTTGACTCTAAGTAAGGGAGGTAGTTTTAGGCCTCATTATTCCGTTCTTCAACTTCCAGAATTATACGATAAATGGATGGCGTATGTACATGATCCGTATCCGGCGCATTATTATCCACGACCATATAATTGGGTAGAATCCAGTCATAAAGCCAGAGAAGCCTTTTTTTTGGCAGTTTCTACAAAAGCCAAATATAGCGCTTTTCCGAGCTTATTGTTGCATGAATGGATGTCGAGCTATTTCCCTGATTTCATCAAAACAGGAGTTGTTATACCACATCAAAACGCGCAATACGTCGTTCAGGATACTTCTTTCCCTTCCTATTTTGATGTGTCAAAATTCAACGTCATGCATGCCGGTAATTTGATGAGACAACGTTCTCCGGAAGGTTTGATTGCAGGGTTTGAACTATTTTTGCTACACAATCCAGAAGCTTTAAAAGAATCGCGGTTACTGTTGCTTGGGCCTGCTAGCTATCATGCCGAATTATTGGAGAAACACCAAAAAATTTGTCCAGAACTCTATTTTTACAATGGCATGATTCCTTTTGACACGGTTTATTTTCTTCAGCAAAACGTATCGGTTAATGTTATTTTGGAGTCAAAAGCGGAAATTAGTCCGTTTTTGCCCGCTAAGTTTCCGCACTGTGTTGAAGCTAATAAACCTATTTTAGCTTTAGCGCCTTATTACAGTGAAACAAAGCGGTTGTTAGGAATAGACTATGCCTATTGGGCTGAAGTGGATGATGTACCACGAATAGCTGTATTACTGGGACAATTGTATCGCTTGTGGAAACAAAACCCAGAGCAACTACTTTTAAGCAGAAGTGATTTAGCAGAATATCTTTCAGTAGGATATTTAAAGAAAAGAATTAATGAGTTGTAAATAATTAAGTAACGATCAGGCTTGAAAGAGCCATAAATCAGACAAATTTATAAATGGGAAACGTAAATAAAATTATTGTTTGTGCTCATTGTGTTTATCCACAAATTATATCAAGTGAGGGGATTGTTAATAGGAATTGGTTTGATATTTTAAATCAAAGATATTCTAATTTAGAGCTTTTGTCTTCAGAAAAAAGCGTCAAGATTATCAAGAACAAATACTTTATTAGTGTTGATGATAATAGATTAAAAGCACTTTATTATTGGTCAAAATTACCCAAAAGAAGTCCCCTTGGTTTATTATACCGAATATTGAATAAGTTATATTTAAAGATTTTTAATTTCTCAAAAGAAAGGTCATTATATCAAACAATTTGGGTTAAAATACAGACGAAGAATATTTTAAAAATCAGTGATGCTAGTTTAGAAAATATAGTCTATTGGTCAAGAATTTTACCAACTTTTTCCGTTTTACCAATACTTTATGTTTGGAAAGAAAAACGAATACCTTTTGTCGTAAACATTAATGATCCATTTCAAAATAATTTAGATGGTGGATTAAATTATGATGAGAACATATTGATAGAAACCGTTGAGAAAGCACAGTGTTGGACCTTTCCTTCTCAAAGATTAGCCGCTTCTATGGCTAATAAATACAATTTGGATATAACTAGGTGCTTTGTTATTCCACATGCTATGAGAAAGCAAGAAAAAATATATGATTGCAAAAAAAATATTAAGAGGAAACTGAAATTTGTTTATACAGGGACATTTTACAAAAGTGCTTTTACAAATACTTTTGGAAACGAATTGAGAAAATTTTCAATGACCGAGGAAATGAAAAAAGTTGAATTCATATTTATACTTTCTCAATATGATGATTTTGCACTGCAATGGATTAATGAAAATATTCCAAATGTGACTATTCATTTAAAACTAGATCGAGATCGAGTATTGAAAATAACTTCTAATGCAGATTGTATGCTTGTTATAGATTCTATTACGCATCAAGAACTTTTAAAAGGGAAGTTAGTTGAAGCTATTTCACAAGGATTACCAATTTTAGCAATTACATATGAAAATTCAGTTATGGATAGTGTTGTCAAAGAGTATGGCGGTATTTCTTCTTATCAAAATATAGAAAGTGATATTTCAGTAAAATTAAATAATATGGTACGAAATTTAGAAGATTATATATGGCGTTTTGATTTTTGTAAAAAAAGGAGGGTGGTGATGGAAAAAATATCTGAGGAAAATATTATAAAAGCTACAATAGAAATTACTCAATTTGCATTGGAAAGGTTTTTATGGAAGGAAGGGAGAATTATAAAGGAACCGAAGGCCCCCACTAATTATAACTGGCCATAAGGCTGATCAAATTTGAAGTAGTGAGTGATAGTGTTAGTGAAAAAATAAGTTTTTTTATAAAAACATGAAATCAATAACGGTGTAAACAAAAATATCTCCACAGGTTATTTCCGAAATTGGCTAGGTACTCGAAGGTGGTTTGAGTATTTATATTCGAGTAGTAATGCAATTATATTTTGGGGAGTTGCTCTCGTCAAGTTTCAGCTGTAACAAATGCCAATATTTTTTTTCTTAAGTATTTTGGTTTTCGGGGTATTCCTAAAATATTACTGTATAGAAAATTAGTGAAAGTACTTGTGCTTGATAAAATGATAAGACCAAAAGGGTTGCGATTTTGCAACCCAAAAGGATTGTTTCCTTTTATAGTGAGAATATTTTTTATCAGTATGTTTTTATGATTTTTCACGTTTTACTTGGAATTACAGTAGAAAAGTCAGGCTTTCTATTAAAAAAATGATTTCTGACGTAATTTAATTAATTGTAGTAAAGGAGAGGGACTAAAAATAGCAGTAAATCGATATTTTTCAAAGAAATAGTTATCAACAATACCACAACATATTTAAAGATTTTACTACTTTTGATTTATAATACGACGAATAACTGGAATTATTCGAGGTCTTACACTAATTAATTTGCTCAAAAAAACGGGGTTCTAGCCGGTATTTTTGAGCTTTTTTTATGTAAAAAAAGCACTAAAGGAGATTTATAGGACCAGAGAAACTACTTTTTTGAATTAAAATAATTGAATTTTTTAGCTTTTATGGCGGTAAGAAGAGATGGTTTTAAGGGAAATTATTTTAAATCCAATGTAATTTGTTTTTCAAGAAGCTATTTTAATCTTGGCCTGATGTTGTTTTTGTAGCGCCTTGACGAAACAAAAATCCAGTCAAGACGAAATAAACCAAATTTTTGATTCGAATAAGCCCAAAAAAACCTCGAGTACTGGAATACTCGAGGTCTTACACTAATCAGGTGCTTCTGATTACGGGGTTCTAGCCGGCTTTTCTAAATGATAAATCATTCAGCATACTGCGTAATTTTTTTCCGGGTCGGAAAAGAATACGACTTTTTTTAATCGCGGCAGCGGATACATCAGAGGCCATTTCCTTGCCTTCGGAACTGATACCTACTTGGAAATTACCCAGTCTGCCCAGTTTAACAATTCGGCCTTGCCCTAATTCTCCGATGATGTTGTGTTCTAAAGACAACAGAACGGCATAACAGTCTGAGGCCGTAACCGTACATTGGTAAGAGATCAACTCCGCTAGTCGGTCTAAATCTACATCGCCGTCTGCAATCGCAGCAGCATAAAATTTTTCAGGCGCCAATAGGTCCCGTGGGTTCTTTCTTGGAAGAACTTTGTATTTAATAGCCATTGTTTATTGGTATTAAATGAATAAAAATATTTGGTCTTAGTATACTTGTTAATTGTATCTAACTGACATTTCAAAGATACAGTAGTCTTCCGTGTAATAAAAGCCAAAGTTATTCACAATCGGTTATGGTTTTTAACAAATAAAAAAATTAAGACTTTTTTCTTACATTAAATAATGTGCTTATAGTCAGTAAATTATGTTTCTTGAGCAACGTTAAATGCCGTAAAATATAGGATTTTTACAAGTAAAAAATAGAGAAATACACAAGTAATTGTATAGTGTTATTTAGTCATTAGATTTTAGTTGAGAAAGGAGTATTGTAGCCTATTTTTTTACCATTATCAATTGAATTTGAAACACTATTTTATAAGATTTAAAGGATTATATGCCCTTTTGAGTGTCCTGTATATTCGAAATTGAGGTCTGTTTTAATTGTTTAACGCTAAAAAGCAAATTGATAAGACTTTATATCTAGAAGAGTAATAAATCTCAGAGCGCATTTGAAATTCAAAAAAATAAGTATTTTTACAAGGATATAATTTTACTAATGAAAACGATTGCTATTATTCCTGCTCGTGGAAACTCTAAACGGTTGCCAAATAAGAATTTATTACTTTTAGGAGGAATTCCTTTATTGGTGCACAGTATTTTATTTGCCCAAAAAAATCCATCTATTATTGATGAAATCTATGTAACGACCGATAACGCAGCCATAAAAAACATTGCGCTGCAGTATGGAGTTACAGTAATTGACAGACCAGATGCCTTTTCAGGAGACTTGGAACCAACGATTAGTAGTGTCCAACATGTTTTAGAGACTATTACTCATGCAGTTGACACGGTTGTTTTGTTACAACCCACTAATCCGTTGCGACCAGAAAATTTGCTTCAGGAAGCCTATGTACGGTTTTGCATGAATGATGCTGACAGTCTTGTCACCGTAACCAGGAATCATCAAAAATTGGGAAAAATAATCAACAACAGTTTTGAACCTTATAATTACACAATAGGGCAACGCAGTCAGGATTTAGAGCCTCTTTATTTTGAAAATGGGTTGTTGTACATTACCAAAGCTAAAGTGATACTGGAGGGTAAAATAGTTTCTGAAAATAGTATTCCTTATGAAGTAAATCATATTTTTGCCAATGTTGATATCGATACGCTGGATGATTTTGATTATGCGGAGTATTTAATCAATAAAGCGTCTCGACTGCGCTCGACGAGACAGTTGTAATGATTTGATTATTTAGTTGTACTATGAATTTGAAATAAATCGTCTCGGCTTTACTCCGACTACGCTCAGTACAAACTTTCGACGTGACAGTTGTAGTGACTTCAGGATTTTATTGTCAAATCGAGCGCAGTCGAGATTGTCTTCATTGACTCTCGCTCAACGCAGGCTCGGTCGAGATTGAGTCTTGGAGTTATTATAAAATTTAATTTGTAACCATTCATTAAAAAAATGAACCCATATATTGAAATTGCAGGAAGAAAAATAGGTCTTGATTATCCCCCTTTGGTTATTGCTGAAATCGGTATTAATCATGAAGGTTCTTTGCAAATAGCCAAAGAGATGGTAGATGCTGCTCACAGAGCCGGTGCTGAGGTGGTCAAGCATCAAACGCATATTGTGGAAGACGAGATGAGTGGGGCAGCCAAAAAAGTAATTCCGGGCAATGCTACAGTTTCGATTTATGAAATTATGGAACGTTGTTCTTTGAACGAAGTCGATGAATTAGAACTAAAAAATTATGTAGAAAGCAAAGGAATGATTTTCATTTCTACCCCTTTTTCTCGTGCTGCTGCTGATCGGTTGGAGAAATTCAATGTGTCCGCCTATAAAATAGGATCTGGAGAATGTAATAATTATCCTTTGCTGGAGCATATTGCAGCTTTTGGTAAGCCCGTTATTTTGAGTACCGGAATGAATACTATTGAAAGCATTACTAAAGCGGTGGCAATTTTTGATAAGTACAACGTACCCGTAGCGCTATTGCATACTACAAATTTATATCCAACTCCAATTCATCTCGTGCGTTTCGGCGCAATGATGGAAATGCATCAAGCTTTTCCGGATAAAGTTTTCGGCTTGTCCGATCATACTTTGAATAACAATGCGTGTTTAGGAGCTGTAGCTTTAGGAGCCAGTATTTTGGAACGTCATTTTACGGATCATACACATCGTACCGGTCCAGATATTGTGTGCAGCATGGATGAGCAGACATGTGGGGAACTTATCGTTTCTTCTCATGAAATGTGGCACATGCGTGGTGGAAAAAAAGAGCCAACTAAAGAAGAACAAATAACTATTGATTTTGCATTTGCAACGGTTTGTACGATTGCTCCAATAAAAAAAGGAGCGTTATTTACTACGGATAATATATGGGTAAAACGTCCGGGAACTGGAGCTATATTGGCTGAACATTTTAATGATTTGATTGGGAAAATCGCTACTCGAGATATTGGGAATGATAGACAGTTAACTTGTGCCGATTGTGAATAAAGGCATTATGTAATTAATTCTAAAGGTTAAATAATTATTAAAAATGAGAGAAGGACAAAATCCTGAAAAAAGTAAGGGAGTAAGAATTTCTTTAAAGAAACATAGAGTTATTATGGTTTTTTATATTCCACATGACTATACTTTAAATGATTACTATGAACAAGCGATAGAAATATTAGACATAAGTTTAAACTCATTAATAAATACAGTTAATTTAGAATGTACAGCTATTACTTTAATAAATAATAATAGTAGTAAGGATTCAGAAGTAATAGTTTCAAAACATATGAAATATATAGATAAATATATTTATTATTCATGTAACAAAGGAAAAGTTAATCCTGTGTTAAACGAGGCTAGGTCCGCATATGAAGAATTTATTACTATTACAGATGCTGATATATTATTTTATCCTGGCTGGGAAATTGCGACATTTAATTTGTTCAAAAACTTTAAAAATGTAGGAGCTGTTTCCCCTTATCCATCTCCTTACACCTCTTTTTATGTTAATAAATCATCATTTGGTTTTAATTACCTTTTTAGGAGAGTTAAATATTGTAGTATGGTTGCTGAAAAGGATATAGATTTTTATTGTAAAGGTGTTGATTTGCCTTTTTTATACAGAAGAGAGGAAAGTGAGTTTAACTGGAAAGAAAAACAATACATATTAAAATCTAATAATGAATTTGCTGTGATAGGTTCGTTCCATGTAGTAGGTACATATAGAACGCAAATTTTTAGAAATGAATATGAAGTTCCAGATTTAGTGTTTAAGAATTCTTACGAAGAAAAATTTATAGACTTTATGTCAGATAAAAGTGGTTTAATTAAATTATCAACCCTAAAGTCGTATATATATCATATTGGTAATAAATTAGATTATGTGGTTAAAGATTATAAAGATGACATGACTTTAAATAAGATAGATTTAAATTTTTTTAATGAAATAAAACCGCAAAAAAGGAAAAGTAAGATTTATATTTTTATTAATAGACTTCTAGGATTTATCATCATTAAATACATTAAATGAAAAAAATCGTATTCCTGACGGGTACCCGAGCTGATTTTGGGAAAATAAAATCGTTGATTGCTGTTCTGGATCGTCATCCGGATTTTGAAATTTTTGTTTTTGTTACCGGGATGCACATGCTGGAACTATACGGCTATACGATATTGGAGATTGAACGCTGTGGCTTCAAAAACATCCATACTTTTATCAATCATACCCATGAAACAACGATGGATTTGACCTTGGCCAAAACCATAGAAGGGCTCTCTGCCTTTATCAAGACCGTACCTCCTGATATGATTATAGTTCATGGAGATCGCGTAGAAACACTTGCCGGTGCTATAGTAGGATCGCTTAATAATATTTTAGTGGCGCATATCGAGGGAGGCGAGTTATCCGGAACGGTAGATGAATTAATTCGGCATAGCGTCAGTAAATTAAGTCATATCCATTTTGTTTCTAATGTTGATGCGGCCAAACGATTGATTCAAATGGGAGAAAAAAAGTCTTCTATATTTACCATTGGATCTCCTGATATTGATGTTATGTTTTCAGATGCGTTACCAAATTTGAGCGTTGCCCAATCTTATTATCAAATTCCTTTTGATACGTATGCCATTGCCATGTTTCATCCTGTTACCACAGAAGCTGCCGAAATGCAGCATCATGCGAATCATTTTGTTGCCGCTTTACTGGAAGATACACATAATTATGTTGTTGTTTTCCCTAATAATGATTTGGGAACTAACACTATTTTGGAAGTCTATAAAAGACTGGAAAACAATACCCGTTTTCGAATATTTCCTTCTTTGCGATTTGAATATTTTCTGACCTTGCTCAAAAACGCACAATACATCATAGGGAATAGTAGTGCTGGAATTCGGGAAGCGCCTTGCTATGGTATTCCTATTATTAATATTGGAACACGACAGCAAAACAGAGCGGTTCACGCGCACATTATTAACGTGGATTATGAACAAAAAAATATAACAGCCGCACTAGCGCTAATAGATATTCAAAAAACCATTCCAACGGCTACTGATTTTGGGAAAGGGAACAGTGTGCAGTTGTTTCTGGAGTCTATAGAAATGGATGCAATTTGGGCAATCAATCATCAAAAACAATTTAGAGATATTTAATGAAGAAACTAGGTATAGTAATCACTGATGGCGTTGGATTCCGGAATTTTGTAATGAGTGACTTTTTAACAGAAGCCAGACTCCAATTTGATGCTATTATCATTTATTCGGGGTTGCCTATCAGTGCTTATCCTGCGGATTTACAGTCTACAAGTACTATAAAAGAATTGGACGTTTTTGTAGAAGACAAATGGACCTGGTTTTTCAGGAAATGGAAAGAGCTAGCTCATCTACAACACTATAAGTCTTTTTATGGTATGAAAGACAACCTGAAATCTGGGTATCCCAAAACAATCTCTGCCCGGTCTCTTTTAGTCAAAATTATTTATTTTTTTACGCAGAGAGTGCACTCTTCTGCCAGTATTCTGTTTGTAGAAAAATTACAGTTTTTGTCTTTTTCTAAACATAGAATAGCAAAAGGGTATCTTCGATTATTGCAAGAAGACCAACCGACTCATGTTTTTTTTACCCATCAAAGACCCTCGTATTTAGCCCCTTTTTTATATGCAGCTATCCAATCTCAAATACCAGTCAGCAGTTTTATTTTCAGTTGGGATAATTTAGCCTCCAAAGGAAGGATGTTAGGGACTTTTGATTATTTTTTGGTTTGGAGTGATTTAATGAAAAAGGAGCTGTTGTATTTTTATCCGAATGTAAAAGAGGAACAGGTAAGAGTGGTGGGGACACCTCAATTTGAGCCTTATGTGATGGACAAATACAAAACAGAAAAACAAGATTTTTATGCTAAATTTAATTTAAAGGAGAGTCAGAAAATAATTTGTTTCAGTTGTGCTGATGCCAGTATCGGAGCGAATGATCCTGTTGTGATTCGGACTATTGCCAATGCCATGCGAGAAAATAAAATAGGAATTCCATGTCAACTTGTTGTACGGACTTCTCCAGCAGAAGAATCAGAGCGTTTTGCTGCGATACAAAAAGAGTTTCCTGAAATTATCTGGAATACGCCCAAATGGATTTTGACTCGGGAGAATCATGCTGAAAGCTGGTCGCAACGCATTCCTAGTGAGGAGGATATCATGGATTTACGTTCTTTGTTGGAATATGTTGATTTGAATATTAACATGTGCTCTACAATGAGTTTAGATTTTATGTTATTTGACAAACCGGTAATTAATACTGTTTTTGGAAATCCTGAAAATGGTTTGTATGATGACCAACGTTTTTTAGGATATGATCATTTCAAAAAAGTAGTCGAGAGCCAATCCGTGACCATCGCCAAAAATCCAACCGAATTAATTGACCAAATCAAGGAGGCTTTAATCAATCCTTTGGCACGAACTAAAGAAAGAAAGGCTATGATTGACTTACAAATAAGCAAAAAATTAAACAGAACCAGTCAGCGTATTGCCACAACTTTATCACAATGGAATGACCGAAAATAAAAAAATAGCAGTGCTTTGTAATTATGAACTATTACCCGAAAGAGTAGGCGGAATGGATTACTTTTTTTGGGCGTTTGACAAGAAATGTGCAGCAAATAATATTCAGGTGGATTGGTTTTTTCC
This sequence comes from Flavobacterium bomense, assembly GCF_003970355.1. NCBI lineage: Bacteria > Pseudomonadati > Bacteroidota > Flavobacteriia > Flavobacteriales > Flavobacteriaceae > Flavobacterium > Flavobacterium bomense. The sequence continues at coordinate 98,891 of NZ_RYDJ01000003.1, forward strand.
GAATCAGTCCGATCATGGCGAATATGTTACTTTAACGATTTTTGAGAGTGGATATCAATCCGTAGAAAATCATTTTCTTAGTTTTTGTACCACCAATGCAACAGCGTACACGCATATCATTACCCATTTTGTCGAATTATGTACTCCTTTTTTTTATAAAATAAAGCAGTTGAGCGTCGCTAAAATAATTGCCGTGGATCATAATCCAAGACCTCTTTCCGGCTATCCTTTAAAAAAGAGAATCGAGAAAAGAATCAAAGGAGTTTTATTTTCCAGATATATTGCTGTTTTTGTAGGGGTTTCTGATTATACCGTCAAAGAAATTATTCATGATTTTGGTTCTCATTTGAAAAAGAAGACATTGACTATTTATAACGGGGTTGTGCTAGAAAATATTTTACAAAGAATGAATCGAAACACATTGCATCCGATCTTTTTGACAGCATCTCACCTACGTGAATCTAAAGGGATTCAGGATTTAATTGCTGCTGTCGCACTGCTTCCTACGTCGATACAGAAGGAAATTAAAATTGATCTTTACGGAGATGGGCCTTATAAAAGTATTTTGGTTGAAAAGATGAAATACTATGATGTAGCCCATTGTTTTGCTTTTATGGGCAGCATTTCTAACCTGAAAGCGTTATTTTCGGAATATGATTATATGCTGCAACCTACCCACATGGAGTGTTTCAGTTTATCGATATTAGAGAGTTTAGCTGCCAATGTTCCTGTAATCACAACAAATGTTGGTGGTAATGAGGAGGTTATTGTTTCCGGGAAAAATGGGTTTATTTATAAAGCAAAAGATGTTATGGCTCTAAAGAATATTCTTGAAGCCGTTTATTTGGGTCATAAAAGAATTGAAACGAATACCAGAACCCTCATTGAAAACCGTTTTTCACTGGCAAGAATGGTCGAGTACCATTTAGCATTGGTATTAGAGAATAAATCTTAATTTTACACCGTCAAATCCGTTCCCGTACGTATGTTTTTTAATTCCTTATCCTTTGCCGTTTTCCTACCTATTGTATTTGTGTTGTATTGGTTTGTTTGTAATAAAACCAAAAGTGCTCAAAATGCAGTGCTCATTATAGCCAGCTATTATTTTTACTCCTGTTGGGATTGGCGTTTTCTGTTCCTGTTGGTGTTCTCGACGTTTTTAGATTATTATACCGGTATTCGGATAGAAAAGGCCAAGACGGTACGGAGTCGAAAATTTTGGTTTTGGCTGAGTATCAGTGTGAATCTGGGCTTCCTGGGGATTTTTAAATACTATAATTTTTTTGCAGATTCTTTCTCGGAGTTGTTGAATGGGTTTGGGTTACAAACGAGTCCTTTACTGCTCAACGTGATCTTGCCGGTGGGTATTTCCTTCTATACGTTTCACGGATTATCATACGTCATTGATATTTATTTAAAAAGAATAAAGGCAGAATATAATTTTGTGGATTACTCGTTGTTTGTCAGTTATTTTCCACTGCTTGTGGCGGGACCCATTGAAAGAGCCACACATTTATTACCACAAGTGAAAGTGAAACGCAGTTTTGACTATCAAAAAGCCAAAGAAGGAATCTTTCAGTTTGTCTGGGGATTGGTCAAAAAAGTGGTAATTGCGGATACCTGCGCTACATACGCCAATGCGATTTTTGATAATTATGAATCCATGAATTCTTTGTCGTTGGTTCTTGGTGCCGTTTATTTTGCTTTCCAGATTTATGGGGATTTTTCGGGTTATTCTGACATGGCTTTGGGAATGTCAAAATTGTTTGGAATCGATTTGCTGCGCAATTTTAACTACCCCTATTTTTCTCGTGATATCGCCGAGTTCTGGCGGCGCTGGCACATTTCTCTTTCGTCGTGGTTTCGGGATTACGTATATATTCCTTTGGGAGGCAGCAGTGGAGGTATGGGAATGAAAATCCGCAATACCTTTATTATTTTTTTAATCAGTGGTTTTTGGCATGGTGCCAATTGGACTTTTATTGCCTGGGGTTTTATTAATGCCCTGTATTTTTTGCCATTGTTGCTCTTGAAGCGGAATCGATCTAATATGGAAACAGTGTCCTTGCATTGGGATTTTGCCTCCGTCACAGTTTTCTTTAGCATTATCAGTACATTCGCATTAACTTGCCTGGCATGGATTTTCTTCCGGGTAAAATCGATAGGAGATGCTTTTGAATATATTGGGCGTATTTTTACCAATGGAAATTTTGCATCACAGTATTTGGATAACGAGCGATACAATTATGAAATCATCATTTTAATACTTGCTTTTATTGTTGTGGAATGGAATAGCCGAACGCAAGTGGAACCTATTTCTGGGCGCTACAGTTATTTAAAGTTGGGATTATGCCTTGCAGCAATTGTGGCATTAGGAACGTATTCCGATTATAAAGAATTTATTTATTTTCAGTTTTGATATAAATAAGGAAATTGATTGTAATTTTTTTCTGCTTAGTATAAACGTTTGAGGTGATAAAAAGAGTAGTTTAATTGTCAAATCGAGTCCTTCGTCTACGCTCAGGACAAGCTATAGTCGAGATTCGTTTAATTTAAAATAAAACAGTATATGAAATTCTACTATGTGTATATTCTTCGTTGTATTGACGATTCACTATACGTAGGTGTGACTTCTGATATTGAGAGAAGAGTTATGGAACATAATATGGGTAAATATTCGGAAGCCTACACGCACAGTAGAAGACCGGTTTTGTTAGTTTTTTATCAAGATTTTACAGATCCTAATCAGGCTATCGAATTTGAAAAAAAAATAAAAAAATGGAGTAGGATAAAAAAACAAGCGCTAATTGATGGGAATTTCGAAAAATTACAAGATTTATCAGAATGTAGAAATGCAACGCATCATAAATACAAATCGGATGTTGAAGATATAGAAGAATAGTTTGACTAAGCGTCTCGACTGTACTTCGACTCCGCTCAGTATAAACTTTCGACGTGACAAAGAGAGTAGTTTAATTGTCAAATCGAGCGCAGTCGAGATTCATTAAGACATAAAAGCGTCTCGACTGCGCTCGACGTGACAAAGAGAGTAGTTTAATTGTCAAATCGAGTATCCGTCTAAGCTCAGTTTTAAACTTATGACATTACAAAATATCGAGCTGTCAAATATTATACATTTGAATACTAGAATAATACTATACAATACAAAACAACCATGAAACGTTTTTTAATTTTTGCAGTCAAAACCCTCGTGCTACTATTTTTACTGTTAGTAGTATTGGATTTTCTATACACAACAGTTTATGTACAGTCGTCGAATAGAGGGAAAATTGATTATGTTTACAATTCAGCAGCGCGCGAGTATGATGTGGTAATTTTAGGATCTTCCAGAGCCAACAATCATTTTGTGGCTCCCATGTTTGAAGAAAAAGGATTGAAAACATTTAATTTTGGGATGAGCGGAGGACATTTGTTTGAAGCATCCCTACTGTTAAAATTAATGGTGGAACGAAAGTATACTATAAAAAATGTGATACTCGAGGCCGATTTGAATTTATCAAATGAAAAGCGAGATGAGGGTGTTTCTTCTCGTTTTCTTCCCTTTATCCATGATTCTAAAACAATCAGAAATCATTTTTTAAAAGAGGCCGATTTTAAAGAATTGTATTACATTCCTTTTTACAGGTATGTTGCATTTGATTCCAAGATTGGGTTTAGAGAACTCTATAAAACGGTATCGAAAGAGCCTACTACAAATTTGGCTCATTTAGGATATTATCCGTTAGTCAAAAAAAAGGGTAACATGAAAAACAATCTGACTAATTTAAAACCGTTACGGAACAAATATTATGAAGAAATTAAACAGCTTTGCAAGGACAACAACATCAATTTGATAGCTGTCATGACCCCGATGTGCACCAATACTAAAGGATTAAATTATTTTGAAAAAGTGCAACAATGCTATCCTGAAATTTACAATTATGAAAAAGCGGTAGAAGGAGATCAGTATTTTTCGTCTTGCGGGCATCTGAATGATACCGGAGCACGACGGTTTACCAGTGTAATTATAAAAGATTTTTTTAATAGATAAGATGGGAAACGAATATTCAGCAGTGGCTCCCTTTATTTTGGAGAAGGTTGAGGTGAGGAAAATAGCTTTTTTAAGCCCGGAATATCCACACCCAAAAACAGGAAGCTCCGGCGGGATAGGTACCAGTATTAAAAATCTGGCAATGGGACTTTTGGCAGAAGGCTGTTCCGTACGCGTTTTAGTGTATGCCCAAAAAGAAGAAGCTGTTTTTTATGACAATGGTATTTGTATTCAGCAAATCAGGAATGTCAAATTTAAGGGATTGTCGTGGTATTTGACCCGGAAAAAACTGCAGAATATTATTGATACTTTATACGAGGATAAAAAAATTGATGTGCTAGAAGCTTCGGATTGGACGGGAATCACCTCTTTTATCTCTCCTAAAAAATGTCCGGTTGTGATTCGGTTGCATGGCTCGGATACTTATTTTTGTCACTTGGATCAGCGGCCTGTAAAGTGGATTAATAAATTTCATGAAAAAAGAGCATTGAAAAAGGCAGATGGCTTGCTTTCCGTAAGTCAGTTTACGGCCGATACTACGAATGCGGTCTTTGGTTTAAACAAGCAATTTACGATTATTCCGAATGGTATTGATCTTGATGCGTTTAGTCCGGATGATAAAAACAAAGAAAATACGAACACGATTCTATATTTTGGTAGTTTAATTCGTAAAAAAGGATTGTTAGAGTTGCCGTTTATTTTTAATGCAGTGGTCGCTAAAAATCCAAATGCTAAATTGATTTTATTAGGGAAAGATGTTCCCGATATTATTTCAGGCGATTCTTCCACTTGGCAGATGATGCAAGGAATATTTTCTCCAGCTGCGCTGCTCAATGTGACTTATTATGGGGCTGTGCCATATCAGGATATGAAGCAGCATATTAGTACGGCAACAATTTGCGTGTTTCCTGCTTTTGCAGAGGCTTTGCCCGTGTCTTGGATTGAGGCCATGGCGCTGCAAAAACCTATTGTAGCCTCAAATATTGGCTGGGCACAAGAAGTGATTGATGCCGGTGTCAATGGGTTTTTAGTACATCCTAAAAATCATTTGGAATACGCAACAAAAATTATTCAACTGTTAGATGATGCTGTTTTGCAAAAAGCGTTTGGTTTAGCGGCAGAAAAGAAAGTGAAAGAAAAATTTAGTAAGGAGAAAGTGGCACAACAGAGTGTAGTGTTTTATAAAAAAGTTTGTGTTAGGTTAGAATCAGATAGCTAAGTTAAAAAAGCATGACTTCGACTACAATTCGTCTACGCTCAATATGTACTTCCGACCTGATAGAAAGGATTATTAAAACGTAGGATGCTAACAGAGATTAACGGGTGGAAGTGTGGTTCAATTTTTTTATTTAAGATTAATTGAAATTTTTATTAATTACACCCAACGGGTAGATTTAAGTTTAAACGATAAATGGGAAGAATACAATTAAAAGAATATACAACGACGTCAGGTGAAGTACTATTGTATGCCGGTACTCCTGATTTTTCACAATTGGAGCTATTGTCTACTGGAGCAGGCGATATTTGGCATAGTTCTTTTGAGCAGGGCTATAAAAATGCTTTCCCTGAATTGGTCTATCAGACTGCTGTATTCTTTTGGTATTTGAATGATTTTGATGGATTAGATCAATGTGTCAGTTGGAGGATTAATCCCAATGCTTTTGCAGTTCGTAAATCAGTTTGGGACCTCACAAAAGGTTTTGATACCGATTTTGAAAATATTCAAATGCAGGCTTTAGATTTTGGATTTCGATGCAACCGTTTTTTGGGAGGAGTTCCATTATATGTAAAAAATTTATTTACAAATGCGGCTATAGAAAAGGTGATAGTTTCAAGAAGAGATCGTCATCTTTTTTTTAGGAAAAATTATAAAATAAGCCATGCCATTTTTATGATTTACAGATTAGGTTTCTTGAAAATTTCAGAATGGATTACTTTGTTCAGAGTCAAGAATACCTATAAAAAAAGGGACATAACGGCTAGAATTCCTTCTCGGGTGCTTCTTGCTATTCAAGGTAATCCTACAGTAAGTTATATTATACCTACGATGTTCCGTCAAGAATACACTTTACAACTGTTAGATGATTTGTCTAATCAAAACTATAAACCGACCCAGGTTATTGTTGTAGATGCCACTCCCTTGAGCGACAGAGATGAAACGGCCTACGAACAAAAGCAGTATCCCTTTGAATTAAAAGTGATTTGGCAACAGACAAAGGGTAGTTGTAGGGCCAGAAATGAGGGGATTGCTCTATGCACGGGGGATTATATTGTTTTTGGGGATGATGATATTCGGATCCCTGCGGATTTCATCGAAAACCACATTCGGTTCTTACAAACCTATTCGGTTGGAGCCTGCAACGGACTGGATATCCGTGCGGATCACCACCAACAGAATTTAGAGGATTTGGCTCTTAAGTTGGAACAATTGAGTCGACCCCCATTTATTGCGGGCTGTACTCAAATGTTTAGCAATGCGAATTCTTCTGTCAAACGGGAGTTTGTAAATCAGTTGGTCGGTAATGATGTCAATTTTGATGGCGGTTATGGCGAAGACAGTGATTTTGGAATGTCGTTAAGTAAAATCGGAGTAACTGTTTTAGCTAATCCATTTGCTGCTAATTTACATTTAAAACCACCCAGCGGAGGCTATCGTTTTTGGGGAACTCAAGCTAAGATTGTTGGAAAAAAAAGGAAAGCACAGCCCTGGGAACTGGATGCTCCTGTGAAAAACATAAAACCGGTTCCTAGTCCAACAATTATGTATGGGATAATGAAGCATTACAGTCCTAAACAATTGAGAGAGTATAAGTATAAACATTTTACCTATTATCTATTTACGGGTTCTAAAGTTGCTTTTTTGTATCGTTTATTTCGATTTCCTTACAAGAATATTCAATTTAAGAAGTCGGTTTTTTATGCACAAAAATTGCAGAATTTAGGAATTAGACACCAATAACAATGAAATTTTCATTACTAATTTGTACCTACATGCGTGCCGAAGCTTTATTACAGCTATTAGAGTCTGTGAAAGAGCAAACAAAGTATCCTGATGAAATTATGATCATCGATGGGTCAACTAATCAAGATACATCGGTAATGATAAAGAATAATCGATTTGATCATTTAAAATATTTCGCCGTTCCACCACAACATCGTGGTCTGACTAAGCAACGCAACTACGGAATTGAAAGAGTAGCAGTTGATATAGAAATAATCTGTTTTTTAGACGATGACATTGTTTTGACGGCTACTTATTTTGAAGAACTGTTACAAACGTATAAGGTTTATCCGCAGGCTTTAGGTGTTGGCGGGTACATTATTGATGAAACTAAAACGGAATTTGTTGGTGAAAAGTATCACTCCAAAAGTGATGAATTTTATTTTGATGGATGGAAAAGAAAAGATGGCAGCCGATTCGTGTTAAGAAAAAAATTAGGATTAGACAGTGATTGTCCACCGGGTTATTCTTCCTTATATTCACACGGTCGTAGTGTGGGATTTTTGCCTCCGAGTGGTAAAACGTATGAAGTTGAAATGTTGATGGGAGGTGTTTCCTCTTTCAGAAAAAAGGTGTTTGATACGTTGCATTTTTCTACTTATTTTGAAGGTTATGGATTGTATGAGGATGCCGATTTTTCTTTACGAGTGTCTAAGATAGGGGCATTGTACTTGAACACTGCTGCAAGATTGTATCATTATCACGATACCGCAGGAAGACCCAATCAATATCAATATGGTAAAATGGTCGTGCGAAATGGTTGGTATGTCTGGAGAACGAAAAATCCTAAGCCAACATTAGAACATCAATTAAAATGGCACACAATTACATTACTTTTGACTGGTATTCGGTTTAGCAATACCTTTACCAGCAGTAGTAAAAAAGAAGCTTTTACAGAGGCAGTAGGCAGAACCGTTGGTTGGTGGAGTTTGTGGATAAGAAAACCAAAATAAGATATAAACAGTATTTTAAATATGAAGTTCGTAATCATTACCCATGTGCCGCATTCGAAAGTGAATAATTTATATTATGCGTACGCTCCCTACGTAAGAGAAATGAATGTTTGGGGCAACCATGTAACACAAGTAGTGATTGTGGCTCCCTTTTTTTCAGGGAAAGCAACAGCCATTGACAGTTCTTACCAACATCAAAACATACACTTTATTCCTGTTCCAAGTTTTGATTTATTATCGATACAAGCTATTTTACTTACTTTATTTAAACTTCCCGGCTTGCTTTGGGTTTTATTTAAAGCCATGAAATCTGCTGATCACATTCATTTACGGTGTCCCGGAAATATTGGATTATTGGGTTGTTTTGTTCAAATTTTATTTCCGAATACTCCAAAAACAGCTAAATATGCCGGAAATTGGGATCCTGAATCCAAGCACCCTTGGACCTACGAACTGCAACGATGGATTTTAAGCAACACTTTTTTGACCCGAAACATGCAGGTTTTAGTGTATGGCGAGTGGAAGGGCAGTTCTGGAAATATTAAACCTTTTTTTACGGCTACCTATTCTGAAAAAGATAAATTGGCAGTGGTTCCAAAAGTGTTACAGGGTGTGGTCGATTTTGTTTTTGCAGGTACATTAGTCCATGGGAAGCATCCGCTGTATGCTGTTCAATTGATCGAAAATTTGCATCAAAAAGGGTATTTAGTGCGTTTGCGGCTGTATGGAGAAGGAGTACAACGTAAAGTCTTAGAGGAGTATGTTGTAGCGCATCAGCTCGAGTCCATTGTTTTTTTGAAAGGAAATCAATCCAAAGAAACCCTGCAAAAAGCCTATCAGGACAGTCATTTTATAGTGTTGCCTTCAGAGAGTGAAGGGTGGCCAAAAGTGATTGCCGAGGGTCTGTTTTGGGGTTGTGTTCCTCTGGCAACAGCTGTTTCATGTGTGCCTTTTATGCTAGATTATGGGGACAGAGGGATTTTGCTGGAAATGGATCTTGAAAAAGATATTTTGCAAATCGAATCGGTTTTGAGTAACCAAAGCCTTTTTGATTACAAACAAACCAGAGGAGCAGAATGGTCCAGGGGCTATACGATGGATTTTTTCGAAGCGGAAATCAAAAAATTACTGGCACGTTGATGCTGAGTTTAACTCGTCTCTTTGAGTGGGTTTGCTACTATTGGGCGTAGATTAATATGTAACATAAGTGATAACAACAACATGAGAATCATTCAAATTATAGATTCACTCGAGGCAGGTGGAGCGGAGCGTATGGCGATCAGTTATGCCAATGCGCTAGCGAAAAAAATTGAATTTGCAGGTTTGATCGTCACCCGAAATGAAGGGCCACTGCTCCATCAAATTGATGCGGATGTTTCTTATTTGTATTTAAATAAAAAACACACTTTCGACTTAAGGTCAGTTTTAAAGTTGAAATCATTTGTAAAACAGAATAAAATTACAATCGCACATGCACACGGGACATCATTTTTTACTGCGGTATTACTTAAATTGACGTATCCTAAGATTAAGTTAATTTGGCACGATCATTATGGAGCAAGGGCAAATGAATCAATATGGAATAATTTGATATTATCTTTTTGTTCCTGTTTTTTCTCTTGCACATTTGTAGTAAATCATCAATTAGAAGTTTGGGCTAATAAAAATCTATTAACTAAAAAAAATTATTTTTTACCAAATTTCGCTACGTTTGATGACAACGTTTTAAAAGAAACTATTCTGAAAAGTGAAGAAGGGAAGCGAATAGTATGTATCGCAAATCTAAAACAACCTAAAAATCACATAACAATATTGCGTGCTTTTGCGGAAATGAATTTAATGGAATTGGGTTGGAGTTTGCATTTAATCGGAAAAGATTACAAGGACGACTATTCAGCTATTTTAAAGGAATTTATAAGTAAAAATAATTTAGAAAATTATGTTTTTATTTATGGTTCTAAGACTGACATCAAATACATACTATCTCAAGCAACAATTGGTGTTTTAGCCTCTACAGCAGAGGGGTTTCCTGTAACATTATTAGAATATGGTTTGGCAAAATTATCAGTAATATCAACAAATACCGGGCATTGTCCAATGATTATCCAAGATAATTTTAGCGGTTTGTTGTTTACTCCACTAGATAGTTTTCAGCTTCAAGTTCAATTAGACAAAATGATTTCTAAGGAATCTTTAAGAATTAGTTTTGCACTACATTTGCATCAATTAGTTGTAGATAATTATTCAAAAGAAAAAGTGATCGATATTTTAATTAAGAACTATGAAAAACTATCCGATTCTAAATAGTTACAAATGAAAAACGAAGATCGATCCTATCTCTATTTAATTCTTTTCCATGTGGTGGTGGGTGCATTGGGGTATTTGTTGCCTTTTACAGCAAAAATATACGGCTATTCTATTTTTATTTTTGGAATTTATTATATCGTAAAAAAACAAAACAGAAATAACGAAGCACTGATTGCTGCGGCTTATGTGGTAGGGAGCGAAGTCTTTTTGCGAATGACCGGTGGAAATCCACTCTATGAAATTTCCAAATACGGGGTTGTACTCTTTGTTCTTATCGGGATGTATTACAGCGGTTTTTCTAAAGGAGCCATTCCGTATTGGATCTTTCTATTGTTACTAATCCCCGGTGTTATTATTTCGACTTTTGTATTGAATTTTGACACGAATTTTCGCAAAGCGATTGCCTTTAATCTTTCTGGTCCCGTTTGTTTGGGACTGGCTTCTTTGTACACCTTTCGGCGAAAGATTGGATTGGATCAGATGAATACAATCTTGCTGAGCATGGGTCTTCCTATTATTAGTTGTGTGGCATATCTGATTTTTTATACACCAGATTTACAGGAAGTCATAACGGGAACCGAATCTAATTTTCAAACTTCTGGAGGGTATGGCCCCAATCAGGTGGCTACGGTTTTAGGACTGGGGATGTTTATTTTTTTTTCCAGAGTAATATTGGATTCTAAAACAAAATTCCAAATTATAATCAACCTGATCCTTGCGTTAAATATCACTTATCGAGGAATCATTACTTTCTCCCGAGGAGGAATGATTACCGGATTCTTGATGATTGTTTTGTTGCTGGCGTTCTTGTATTTTAAATCTAATTTTGGCGGAAGGGCAAAATTGAATTATATTATCGTATTCTTAGTGTTTGCAATGTTTGTCACTTGGACCTTCACCTCCTTTCAGACGGGCGGCCTTATTGACAAGCGCTATGCCAATCAAGATGCCGCAGGAAGGGCTAAAGAGAGCCAGTTTACCGGCAGGGAGGATGTGGCACTAAATGAGATCAATACGTTTTTGAAGAACCCTATTTTTGGAGTAGGGGTTGGGAAAGGGGTGGAAGTCCGGGAGGATGAAACGGGGATCAAAGTGTTGTCCCACGACGAAATTACCCGGATGCTGGCCGAGCATGGGTCTTTAGGGATAATAGCATTGCTGATTTTGTTTTTTACACCCTTGGTTTTGTACTTGGAAAACAAGTTCAATATGTTTTTATTGTGTTTTGTTGCCTTCTGGTTTTTAACCATTAATCATGCCGCCATGCGTACCGCCGCACCGGCCTTTGTATACTCGTTGTCCTTACTCAATGTGCAGTTGGGATCGCCCAGAAGAACGAGTGTTGTAAAAGAAGAGTAGAGAAGAACCATAAAGAAAGTGGTGCGTATTCGTTTCAATATTTTTCATGGTTTTTTTAGGGAATTCGCAGCTCTTAAAAAAATCACTTTGTTAAAAGTGGATGTTCTTAAAAAAAAGAGGTGCTACTATAAGTTTAATTTGGAACAAAAAAATTAAATTTGCACCCGTACCATAAATACCTATCATGTTTTCAGTTGACAAAATGCATTTTGAAATATCAGAACGAAAGATGATTCTTCGACTTTTTGATGTTCTCTTTGTTTTGACGGCTTTATATGCAACTGGAAAGGTATTTGCTTTTGATTATTTTGAAGTTTCAGCTACTAATTATTACTGGACAATCGTTTTGGCAGTTTACCTAAATGTATTTGGAGCTATTTTTGAAATGTATAATCTTCAGGTGGCTAGCAACGAGTTTCAGGTGTTAAAAAGTACTCTTATTACCGTTTCAACAACTGTTTTAGTCTATTTACTGACGCCGTTTTTTTCTCCGGAACTGCCCTCAAACCGCCTTCAAATTCTATTGTTTTTTCTGGTCGTATTCTTATCGTTGTTTTTCTGGAGGATGTTGTATGTAACCTTTTTGGCCTCTAATCGATTTTTTCAGAAAGCAATCTTGATTTGTGATCAGGAGCAGGTACAGGAGTTGATTTTAGGACTTGAAAATATTGATCCGCATTATAAAATAATTGGGTTTGTTAATCTAGATTCCAGTGAACAACAAATGGAAGAATACCATTATGTGCAGCACATCAAAAGAGAGGATTTGTTCTCTTTTGTGAATGAAAACGGAGTTTCTGAAATTGTGATTGCTTCCCAAAAAACGGGAGGTATTACAGCAGATTTGTACCAACAATTGCTTCATTTATTAGAGGCTGGGAATATTATACGGGAATATACACAGGTATATGAAAGTAAAACCCAGCGCATACCAGTGCAGTACATGTCACGGGATTTTTATCGTTTTTTTCCTTTTAGCCGAAGCAATCAGAATAAATTGTATTTGATTGTTATGCGAATATTTGAAATAACCGTTTCCTTGTCTGGACTTGTTGTAGGCGTGTTCTTGTGTCCGCTTATTTTGTTTGGAAATGCAATAGGAAATAAAGGGTCGTTGTTTTATTCACAAGAACGGATAGGCAAAGATGGGGCGGTATTTAAAATTTTAAAGTTCCGGACAATGGTTAAAAATGCCGAATCGAACGGTGCCGTTTTTACCGCTACGAATGACTCCCGAGTGACGCTTTTTGGGAAATTTCTGCGTAAAACCAGAATCGATGAGTTTCCTCAGGTTATCAATATACTAAAAGGAGATATGGCTGTTATAGGTCCGCGTCCCGAGCGTCCTATTTTTGTAAAAGAAATTGCAGAAATAATGCCTTTTTATGAAACCAGACACATCATCAAGCCGGGGCTTACTGGCTGGGCACAGGTCAATTATACGTATGGGGAAACCATTGATGATAGTCTGATCAAGCTGCAGTATGACTTGTATTATATCAAGCACCGCAGCATTTACCTAGATTTGAACATTGCTTTCAAGACCATCACTACGGTGTTGTTTTATAGAGGACAGTAGCTATTATTATTATTATTATTATTAGACAGTTGTTTAATGTATCGTTTTGTAGTGCAAAATGCTACGAAAAAGGAGTGTTTCCTGAAAATTTGTTGCTTGCAGGTCCCTTTAAAACTGTCCCGAAAGAGTAAATTGACAGCGAGTAATTTTCTTGTATAACACATACTTCCGTCAGATGTTTTTTTATTTATAGGTTTTTATCATTTATCTTTGCCGAGTTAAAACTGTATACGTAACCGACTAATTAGATCCTGTCAAATGAGAATATTATTTTTATTTTGTTTTTTAGCAGTGCCCATGCTGCTGTTTTCTCAAAAAAATATTACTAATACAGATACTGCCAGTAAATACCAAAGTGCGTCAGATACGGTCAATAAACAAAAAGAACAAAAAGTGGCTACTGTTGATATGTATCGGTTCATCACTTTAGAACGGGATACCACTTACATTGACACGTCTCTCAATATTCAAAAAGAATACAGCCACAACTATTTGCGAAAAGACATTTTTGGACTTTTACCTTTTGCAAATGATGGACAAACATACAATACCTTACAATACGGTTTGACGGATGTAGTTGTATTTCCGGAATTTGGTTTTAAAGCAAAGCATTTTAATTTTTTGGAGGCAAACCAAATCCGTTACAGCTCTGTAGCAACTCCTGTTACCGAATTATATTTTAAAACAACCGTACAAAAGGGGCAGTCAGTAGATGCCTTTATTACCCTGAACACCTCAAAAAATTTAAATTTTTCGATCGCCTACAGAGGACTACGTTCAGAAGGAGAATACATCAATCAGCTCTCAAGTACAGGAAATTTCAGGTTTACCACCAGTTACAACACTAAAAATAAACGGTATTTTGCTAATGCACATTATACCTATCAAGATATTTTAAATGAAGAAAACGGTGGAATTACGACTATTAATGATTTTGAAAGTGGTGATCCAAACTACGATAACAGACAAAGATTTGAAGTGTATCTTAATGACGCCAAATCATTTCTGAAAGGAAAAAGAATTTTTGTGGATCACAATTTTAGAATTAACACAAAAAAAGGAGACAATAACGCGTATCTCGCGCATCAGTTTAATTACGAAAATAAGTTCTTTGAATACAATCAGGCCACAGTGCCATCTGCCGTAGGAGGGGCAATAGTAGACCGGTTTGGGGACTCTTTTGCAAACAGCGGGATCAATGATCAAACGCGTTACAACAAGATGTACAATAGAATTGGTTTGATTTATGAAAATACAACATTGGGTAAATTTCAGTTTTTTGCTGACGATTTCAGATCTAATTATTATTACAATCAGATCCTAATATTTGATGCGAAAACAGTCCCAAGTTTCTTGAGCCAGAACATTAATAGTGCCGGAGGTCAATATGAATACCGAAAAAACAATTGGAACGGTATTTTTTCTTATTCCAGATCCATTACCAACCAGTCGCTTTCAAATTTAGATGCTAAATTGAAGTATGAGCTCACTGATGAAATTCAATTTGCATTTCAGTATCAAAACATAAACAAACTACCCAATAACAATTACAATCTGCACCAGAGCAGTTACGTGCAGTACAACTGGTCTAATGATTTTAAGAATGAAAAAATAAACACAATAAAAGCTAATGCCATTTCTCCTTGGCTAGATGCAGAATTGCAGTTTTCAGTGTTGAATGATCATTTGTATTTTACCGAAGCATCAACTGCGCAGCAAAAAACAGTTAACACACAAATTGTTGCGCCGGCACAATACAATAGCACAATAAATTATGTATCGATCAAAATCAGCAGAGAATTAAAACTTGGAAAATTTGCGTTAGATAATACAGTTTTATATCAAAAAACAGAACAACAAGATGCCATCTTGAACGTGCCTGAAATTGTAACGCGAAATACGTTTTACTACTCGAATTTTTTGTTTAAAAAAGCCTTATTTCTGCAAACAGGGATTTCTCTCAATTACTTTTCCAGTTATTATGCCAATGAATACAATCCGGTCATAGGAGAGTTTTTTGTGCAAAAAGACAAACAAATTGGCAATCATCCTAACCTTGATTTTTTTATCAATGCAAAAATTCAAAGAACAAGGATCTATTTGAAAGCGGAACATTTTAATTCGGCACTCACCGGCAATGATTTTTATGCCTCCCCCAATAATCCATCGCGTGATTTTACGATCCGATTTGGTTTAATTTGGAACTTCTTTAATTAATAGCTCTTTAAAATTTCAATTTTTTAAGTCATTTTTTTTGGGCGTTTTATCGCGCTATCCGCTATATCTTTCCTTGCTTGGCGGCAAGCAAGGAAAGGATGTCGCTATTATCACGAACGCAAAATTCCGTAAACAAGATTAATTTATAACAAAATACTATCTTTGTAGCAGTATTTACAACAAATTACAATCTTAAATTTATTATACAATGCGCTACGCAGAAAATATATTAGGTACCATAGGCAACACCCCATTAGTGAAACTCAATAAAGTAACTGCCGAAGTAGAGGCCTTAGTACTTGCTAAGGTGGAAACGTTCAATCCAGGAAATTCCGTAAAAGACAGAATGGCTGTAAAAATGATTGCAGATGCGGAGGCTGATGGCCGTTTACAGCCAGGCGGAACTATTATTGAAGGAACTTCCGGGAATACAGGAATGGGATTGGCATTAGTCGCCATTATAAAAGGATACAAACTAATTTGTGTAATTTCAGACAAACAGTCCAAAGAAAAAATGGATATTCTTCGTGCCGTAGGCGCTAAAGTTGTGGTGTGTCCTACGGATGTAGAACCTACGGATCCAAGGTCGTATTATTCGGTTTCTAAACGATTGGCCAAAGAAACGCCTAATTCCTGGTATGTGAATCAATACGACAACCCTTCAAACGCTATCGCGCATTACGAGCAAACGGGACCGGAAATTTGGGAGCAAACAAGTGGTAAAATTACTCATTTTGTATCGGGGGTAGGCACTGGAGGAACTATTTCCGGAGTTGGGAAATATTTGAAAGAGAAAAATCCAAACATTAAAATTTGGGGAATCGATACCTATGGTTCTGTATTTAAAAAATACCATGAAACAGGAATTTTTGACGAAAATGAAATCTATTCGTATATCACAGAAGGGATTGGTGAGGACATATTACCCATGAATGTAGACTTTTCTTTGATTGACGGATTTACAAAAGTAACGGATAAAGATGCGGCGGTTTATACCCGTAAAATTGCACTTGAAGAAGGAATATTTGTAGGGAATTCTGCTGGTGCGGCGATCAAAGGATTGTTGCAACTCAAAGAACATTTTAAACCGGAAGATGTAGTTGTGGTTCTTTTTCATGATTCAGGAAGCCGTTATGTAGGTAAAATGTTCAATGACGACTGGATGCGGGAACGCGGTTTTCTAGAAGAAGAAATCACTAAGGCGGAGGATGTAATCAAAGATCATATCGACAAACCATTGATTGTGGTGCGTACCGAAGAATTAGTTTCGCACGCCATAGAAAGAATGCGTAAATACAAGATATCTCAAATTCCTGTCATTGATATCACCGGATTTGTAGGTTCTGTTGATGAAAGTGATTTGTTTCAAAGTTACGTAGCCGACAAAAATGTAGCTGATAAACCGATTAAAGATGTAATGGGAAAACCTTTTCCAATAGTGAAACACGGAACTCCTATTGAAGAAGTTTCTCGATTATTCACGAAAGAGAATGAAGCCGTTTTGATTGAATTAGAGAATGGAAATCACCATATTATAACTAAATATGATATTATTGGGTCGATAAAATAAGATTAAAACTGGATTTTATTTCCTAATTATACTCCAACAAGAATCAAAAAACCTGCAAGGTTTTTTGGTTTAATTACTTTGTTGCTGTAAAATTTTTGGAATCTAAAAGTTTGCAAGAACATCTAAAAAAAAGGTAACAAATACATTGAACTTCTATAATTGACAGTATTTTTGTAAATCTGAAATCAAATATCGTTAACCCTAAATCTGAAATCAAATTGACCTTCACCGCTATAGACTTTGAAACAGCAACCGCATACCATCCGTGTTCTGTAGGAATTGTAACCGTAGAAAATGGAATAATTACAGATGAGTTTGTTAGTTTAATCAAACCACCAAATAATTTATATTCTCCTTTTACCATTCAAGTGCATGGGATTTATCCGCGGGATACCATGAATGCTAAGTCATTTGCCCAGGTATATCCTGAAATTAAAAAACGGTTGCAAAACAGGATGGTTGTAGCTCACAATGAAAGTTTTGACCGGAATGTTTTGGCAAAATCAATGGCTCTTTATAATTTAGAGTATGCGGATTTGAATATTGCCTCTCGTTGGGAATGTACCGTAAAAATATACAAAGCCAAAGGATTAAAACCAACTAAATTGAGCGATTGTTGCCGGGAAATGAATATCGCTTTGAATCATCACGAAGCGTTATCTGATGCTCGGGCTTGTGCCAAATTGTATTTGTTGAAATAAAAACATCCTATTTTACTAAAATAGCATTCGGTATTTTAGGGAAATTTCTGATTTTTTTTGTTTTAGATAATTTGCTATTTTTTTTTACTACATTAGTCTTCAATCTAATATTTTCAATATGAAAGAAGATTTCCTCCATTACCTGTGGAAATTCAAGAAATTTGATACTTTGAATTTGAAAACTTTCAATGGAGAGGAAATCACAATTGTTACTGTGGGCCAATATCTTGAACTGGCCGGTCCTGATTTTTTTAATGCACAAATAACGATTGCAAATCAAAAATGGGCAGGAAATGTCGAAATTCATCTTAAATCGTCAGACTGGTATGTGCATCATCATGAACAGGATTCAGGATATGAAAACGTTATTTTACATGTGGTTTGGGAGCATGATACGGAAGTGTTTAGAAGCAATAACAGCGAAATTCCGGTTTTGGAACTCAAAAAATATGTAGATAAGGCCACCCTTGAAAATTACCAATCTTTAATGGCACCCAAATCATGGATTTTTTGCGAAAAGCAAATTAATAAAATTGATGGGTTTGTCTTTAAAAATTGGCAGGAACGTCTGTTTTTTGAACGTCTGGAAAGAAAAGCAAAATCTATATTTGATTTGTTAGAACAAACTAATCACGATTGGGAAGCAGTGTTGTTTTGCCTTTTGGCTAAAAATTTTGGATTAAATACCAATGGAGAACTCTTTTTTAAAATGGCAGTAAACATTCCTTTTTCGGTGCTTAGAAAGGAAAGTTTTGAAATTGAGAATCTGGAAGCATTAATTTTTGGAACCGCAGGGTTATTGGATTCTGATAAGGAGGATACTTATTTCAAAGATTTAAAGTTTAGGTATTTTTACTTGATACATAAATACCAATTGGAGCAAGGTGGCCAGGCACCAGTCCAGTTTTTTAAGCATCGCCCGGATAATTTTCCTACGATACGTCTTTCTCAATTGGCGAATTTATACCACAGTCAGGTACATTTATTTTCAAAAATAAGTGTTTTAAATTCATTAAAAAGTAGTTACGACCTGTTTCAGGTTTCGGCTTCTGAATATTGGTTGAATCATTACCAATTTGATAAAGAAAGTCCAAAGAAAAGGAAATCGCTTTCAAAATCTTTCATTGACTTAATTGTCATAAATACCATACTTCCGCTACAATTTGCTTTTGCTAAAAGTAAGGGAGAAGAAATTTCAGAGGATTTAATTCGTCTGTTAGAAGAAGTTTCTCCGGAGAAAAATGCCATTATAGATAAATTCAAGTCTTTTGGGGTTCTCGCTGCAAGTGCTTTTGATACCCAATCATTACTGCAACTAAAAATGGAGTATTGCAACGCAGGTAAATGCTTAGAATGTGCCGTGGGAATGGAATTGTTGAAAAAAAATTAATTCAATTATTTTTGGATTTGTTTACTGGAGAATGTTGTAAATTTGTTTTTTAAATATGCGATTGACGAATTTAATACACTAACTGAAAAATGTCAGCAGTAATTAAGCTTAAGTTCTTTTTTGAGAAACACGGTTTTCATGTTTCCTCCCGCTTAGCAGATACCTTAGGAATGCGTGCCAGTAGCGTCCGACTATTTTTTATTTACTTGTCATTTGTTACAGCTGGCTTGTGGTTTGCCGTGTATTTAACTTTGGCTTTTTGGATGCGGTTGAAAGATTTAATTCGTGCAAAACGCACTTCGGTTTTTGATTTGTAAAAAGAGTTAAATAAAAAAAGGGATTCTAAAATAGTTAAACTATTCTAGAATCCCTTTTTTGTATGCTGTAAATTTATTTATCCGGATTGTTTAGTTTACTTTTTTTCTTACCGTAGGCAAAATAGATAGCAACTCCAATAATCATCCAAATGGCAAGTCTTTCCCAACTTTCAATAGGTAATCCAGCCATCAAGATTAGACAGATGATAACTCCTAGAATTGGAAATACTGGTACAAATGGCACTCTAAAACCTCTTACTGCATCGGGATTAGTTTTTCTCATTACAACAACTCCAATACATACAAGAGCAAACGCAAATAATGTTCCTATACTTACCATATGACCTAAGTCTGACACAGGAACAAATCCTGCAAACATACTAACAAAAACCATGAAAAGTAGGTTTGTTTTGTATGGTGTTCTATTTGTAGCATGTAATGTACTAAAAAATTTAGGTAATAATCCGTCGATACTCATACTGTAGAAAACCCTACTTTGCCCCATCAACATCACTAACATTACAGAGGTATATCCTGCAATAATCGCAATTGTTAATGCTGAATTTAAGAATGTATAACCTGTCTTAGCAAACGCTGTAGTGACAGGGCTTGCGTCACCTTTAAAGTTAAGGTAGTTTTCTAAACCAGTTAAAACAAAAGCAAATAGAACATATAAAACGGTACAAATTATGAGCGACCCTAATATACCAATTGGCATACCTTTTTGTGGATCTTTTGCCTCTTGTGCAGCTGTAGAAACAGCGTCAAATCCTATAAATGCAAAAAACACAACTCCTGCACCTCTTAGAATACCACTCCAACCGTAATGACCAAAGTAATCGCTACTAAAGAAATTTAAAAATGTCATCTTTCCTGAGCTTAAAAGGGCTTCGCCTTCATTTACAGGGATAAATGGAGTATGATTCGCTCCGTCAATAAAACCCCATCCGATACCTATGAATACAATAACAACAGTTACTTTTAAAATAACCAAAATATTGTTTAATAAAGCTGATTCTTTTGTACCTCTAATCAATAGTAGAGAAAGGGCACATATAATTAATATGGCGGGTAAATTAATGAATCCTGGTTTCTCATCCCATGGTCCATGGAGTATCTCTTGGGGAATATTGAGTCCATAATTGGCGAGGAATTTATCTACGTATTGAGACCAACTCACTGCTACTGTTGCGGCTCCAAGAGCATATTCAAGCACTAAATCCCATCCAATAATCCAAGCAACAAATTCTCCCATTGTGGCATAAGAATAGGTGTAAGCACTTCCTGCGACTGGGATCATAGAGGCAAATTCAGCGTAGCACAATCCAGCAAAGGCACAGCCTATCCCTGCTAAGACGAAGGATAGCGTTACTGCGGGTCCTGCATTATCTGCGGCTGCGATTCCTGTTAAAGAAAATAATCCTGCTCCGATAATTGCTCCAACTCCTAGCGCTACTAATGAACGTGAAGACAAAGTTCTTTTTAATCCTTTTTCAGATTCTGATGCTTCATTTAGCAATACCGAAAGGGGTTTAGTTTTCCAAATTGACATGGGTTATATGGTTTTGTTTGTTATTAAGCTCCAAATGTATTGTTTTTTATAAAAAATAAAAACAATAATTGAATTTTAAGTTGTAAAAAATGATTTGTCGTCTTTTTTAATATTGATTCCCGGTGAAATTATTTTGTCAAATAGGCTTGTAGCGGGTATTAATTTGTTTTTGAAAAAAAATCTACAGAAAGCGAACGGTCTTGATTTAATTTATAAATTTAGAATTATTTTTAATGCTAGCAAATCGATACGTACCCCCATGAGTTTTAAAACGATTCTAACTTATTTTAAGTTCACTAAGGAGCAACGAACCGGTATTTTCTTTTTGTTTGTAATTAGTGTAGTCCTGCAGCTGGTTTATTTTTTTGTTGATTTTAGAGCGGTATCTAAAGTGTATCCTGAAAAACAAAAATGGCTTTCTCTTC
Organism: Flavobacterium bomense; assembly: GCF_003970355.1. Classification (NCBI taxonomy): domain Bacteria; kingdom Pseudomonadati; phylum Bacteroidota; class Flavobacteriia; order Flavobacteriales; family Flavobacteriaceae; genus Flavobacterium; species Flavobacterium bomense. The sequence goes on from NZ_RYDJ01000003.1 coordinate 120,313, forward strand.
AAACTGCAATGGATTCCCTTACTATGGAAGCTGCAAATAAAAAGCCCAATGTGTATCTTTTTAATCCCAATTTTATCACAGATTATAAAGGATATAGATTAGGAATGTCTCTTCAGGAAATTGATCGTTTGCTCGCTTTTAGAAAACAAAACAAATATGTAAATTCTCCTGAGGAGTTTCAAAACGTGACTAAAGTTTCAGACTCATTGTTAAATGTGCTAGCGCCTTATTTTAAATTCCCGGATTGGGTGCTTTCTAAAAGCCAGAAAACTAAATTTATAACTTATAAAAAGTATTCAAATCCAGCTTTCGCCAAAAAAGAAAAAATAGTAGTCATTGATATCAATAGGGCAACAAAAGAAGATTTGGTAAAAATTTATGGAATAGGTGAGGCCATTTCTATTCGCATTTTAAAACAAAAAGAAACGTTGGGCGGATTTGTTTCTATGGATCAAATGCAGGATATTTGGGGGTTGTCACCAGAAGTAATTGAGAATTTGAATACTCATTTTGAAGTTTTGGCGCTGCCTCAATTTAAAAAAATCAAGGTCAATACTGCTTCTTTAAAGGAGCTTTCTCAGTTTTATTATTTTAGGTATGCACTGGCCAGAGAAATTATAACCTATAGAAGCATGAAGGGGGATTTTAATAATATTGAGGATTTAATAAAAATTAAGGGATTTCCTGTTGATAAAGCAAAAATAATTGACTTATATTTGGACTTTAATTAGAAGTGTCAGATTTTAAGCCCCGGACAAGAGAATTGTATTGCCTTTTAAAATAGAGGTGTTACTTTTTTATTAGCGGATTATTTTTAATCGTTTAAAAACGAAATTTGAAATAGTACTGCTTTATTATGCTTCAATTAATACTATTTGTTAAGAAAAATATACTATATGAATTCAATTTATTTTACGGAAGAACACCATGCATTTAGAGAAAGTTTAAAAGATTTTCTGCAGAAAGAAGTTGTTCCGCATATCGAAAAGTGGGAAAAAACGGGTACAATAGAACGTTTTATTTGGGAAAAATTTGGCGAGATGGGGTACTTTGGTATTGCCTACCCAGAGGCTTATGGCGGTCTGAATCTCGATTTATTTTATACTGTTATTTTTCTCGAAGAATTGCAAAAAATTAAGTCATCAGGTTTTGCTGCTGCCATGTGGGCTCATGGGTATTTAGCGATGACCCATTTGAATGCTGAGGGTGACGAAAGGATAAAGCAAGATTACTTAGTGCCAAGTATCGCCGGAAAGAAAATAGGAGCTTTATGTATTTCAGAGCCTTTTGGGGGTAGTGATGTTGCGGGGATGCGCACTAATGCCGTAAAAAAAGGAGATAAATATATTATTAATGGTTCCAAAACATTTATTACAAACGGTGTTTATGCAGACTATTATATTGTTGCAGCAAAAACTAATCCTGAACTTGGAAACAAAGGGATTAGCATCTTTTTGATGGATACTGGTTTAAAAGGGATATCGGCTGTCAAACTAGATAAATTAGGTTGGAGAGCATCTGATACTGCTGAAATCGCCTTTGACAACGTAGAGATCCCAGCAGAAAACTTAATGGGTGAAGAAGGGAAAGGATTTCCTTACATCATGCAGCATTTTGCTTTGGAGCGTTTAATCATGGCGGTAAATGCACATGCTAGAGCTGAATATGCAATAGATTATACAATAGATTATATGTCGCATAGAGAGGCATTTGGAAAAAAAATAAGTAAGTTTCAAGCATTAAGACATACGCTTGTTGAGCATGCAACAGAGGTAGAACACTGTAAGGTGTTTAACTATGCTGCTGTCGCTCGTTTAGACAAAGGGGAATACGTCGTAAAAGAGTCCACTATGGCTAAGCTGAAATCTACAAAAGTTGCAGATGATACTATTTATAGTTGTTTACAAATGTTAGGTGGTTATGGGTATATGGAGGAGTATCCATTGGCACGTTTGTTTAGGGACAGTCGTTTAGGGCCAATAGGCGGAGGAACTTCAGAAATTCTTAAAGAGATTTTAGGAAAATTAATTATTGATAATCAAAATTATGTGCCAGCGGTAAAGTAGTTTAGACTTTGATTAGGTAGTTTCTGGAGCGAATAAGTTTTGCTTAACGGGATGCTTTAGATTCAATAAAGTGAGTATTTTGTAAAAAGAAGAGTCAATTTGTGTATTGACTCTTCTTTTTATGTCAAGGATAGTACTGCGAATTTTACCCCGATACCTCGCAATGAATAAGATTATAGCGAATAGCTGGCAGCACATGATAGCCTATTCGTGAAACGGAATTTGTTTTTTGCAAGCATGCTCAAATAAATTCACAATTAATGACTTCCAATTCAAAATAATGTTTACTTTTGCACACTTAAAGAAAGGGGGTGTCTATATTATGTTAATTATACCAATTAAAGACGGAGAAAATATCGATAGAGCATTAAAACGCTACAAAAGAAAATTTGATAAAACAGGAACTGTTCGTCAACTAAGAGCACGTACTGCTTTTATTAAGCCTTCAGTTACAAATAGAATCAAAATTCAAAAAGCGGCTTATATCCAAAATATGAGAGATAACTTAGAGAGTTAGTCAATATCTATTAAATAAAATACCGTTAGTCATCAAAATTGTATAACTTTGATGCTAACGGTTTTTTTATGACTACTAATAAAGACGCTTTTCGGGATTATCTACAGTTGGAGAAAAAATATTCTCCTCATACCCTAACGGCATATTGTGCGGATATTGTTTCTTTTGAATCATTCAACAAAATTCACTTTGAGGAGCAAGGCATAGAGCAGGCAGGGTATAGTCAAATCAGGAGTTGGATTGTAGTACTTGTGGATGATGGGGTCTCAAATGGCTCCGTTAATAGAAAAATAGCGTCTTTAAAAGCATTTTACAAATTCCTGTTGAAAACAAAGCAAATTCGGGTTAGTCCATTGTCAGGGCATAAAGCATTGAAGGCTTCGAGGGTTTTGCAGGTTCCTTTTTCTGAAAAGGAAGTTTTGAATGTTTTAGATCAAATGCAAAATACAATTGGATTTGAAGAAGTGAGGAATAAACTCATAATCGATTTGTTGTATACTACCGGAATGCGACGCGCAGAGCTGATTCAGCTTCAAATAGCAAATATTGACTTATCCAATAGTACAATTAAAGTATTGGGCAAGCGAAGTAAAGAACGAATCCTTCCTGTTTTGCCGGTACTGGCGGCTCAGTTTTGTTTGTACCTAAAGGAAAGAGCTTTGTTGGCAATAGTCGTTGATAATGCTTATTTTTTTCTCACAAAAAAAGGATTAAAATTAAATGATTCTTTTGTGTATCGGCTAATAAATTCTTACTTTAGTGGTGTGTCTGAGAAAGTAAAAAAAAGTCCACATATCCTGCGGCATACTTTTGCAACACATCTATTAAATAATGGTGCGGATTTAAATTCAGTAAAGGAATTGTTAGGGCATTCTAGTTTGGCTTCAACTCAAATTTATACCCATAGCAGTTTGTCAGAAATTAAAAATATTTATAAAGAGGCGCATCCTCGAGGACGTAAATGATTCGTAAAATGTTTAACTAAAAAAAATGATTATGAAGGTAAGTGTTCATGCAGTTAACTTTACTGTTGACAAAAAGCTAGTAGATTTTGTTCAAGAAAGAATGGACAAGTTAGAGAAATATTATGACAAGGTGGTGTCCGCCGATGTTTTTTTGAAAGTGGAGAAGACTAGTGATAAAGAAAATAAAATTGCTGAGGTAAAAATGAATGTTCCTGGGGATGATTTTTTAGTTAAAAAGCAATGTAAAACTTTTGAAGAAGCCTTAGAACTTTCTGCTGAATCTTTAGAACGATTATTGGTAAAAAGGAAAGAAAAAATAAGTTCGCATATTTAATATGATTTTTTTTTAAAAAAAGTTTTGATTGAGAGATAAAATCTATACATTTGCAGTCCGTTAGAAATAGCGGACTTTTTTTATTGATTCGCCAGCGTAGCTCAGTTGGCTAGAGCAGCTGATTTGTAATCAGCAGGTCGTGGGTTCGAGTCCCTCCGCCGGCTCAAGACTGTAAAGGTCTGGCAATATAAAAAGTAGGGGAGATACTCAAGCGGCCAACGAGGGCAGACTGTAAATCTGCTGTGTAAACTTCGCAGGTTCGAATCCTGCTCTCCCCACGATGAAAGTTTTAAATTAATTTAAAATGCAACATTTAAAATTAATTCTCTGCCGGTGTAGCTCAGGGGTAGAGTGCTTCCTTGGTAAGGAAGAGGTCTCGGGTTCAATTCCCGACATTGGCTCAAGTAAGTAGGAAATAGAAATTAATATATAACAAGATTTAAAATTAAGTAAAATGGCAAAGGAAAATTTTAACCGTAACAAGCCCCATTTAAACATTGGAACAATTGGGCATGTGGATCACGGAAAAACGACATTAACTGCGGCAATTACAAAAGTATTGTCTGATGCAGGGTATTGTCAAGCAAAATCATTTGATCAAATTGATAATGCTCCAGAAGAAAAAGAAAGAGGTATTACAATTAATACATCTCACGTTGAGTATGAAACTGCTAATCGTCACTACGCTCACGTTGACTGTCCAGGTCACGCGGATTACGTAAAGAACATGGTTACAGGTGCTGCTCAAATGGATGGTGCTATTCTTGTTGTAGCTGCTACTGATGGGCCAATGCCACAAACACGTGAGCATATCCTTTTAGGTCGCCAGGTAGGTATTCCTAGAATGGTTGTATTCATGAATAAAGTGGATATGGTTGATGATGAGGAATTACTTGAATTAGTTGAGATGGAAATCAGAGACTTGTTATCTTTCTATGAATATGATGGAGATAATGGTCCTGTTGTTCAGGGTTCAGCTTTAGGTGGATTGAATAATGATCCAGCTTGGGTACCAAAAATTCTTGAATTGATGGCAGCTGTAGATTCTTGGATCGAAGAGCCGGTAAGAGATGTTGCAAAACCTTTCTTGATGCCTGTTGAAGATGTGTTCTCAATCACTGGTCGTGGAACTGTTGCTACAGGTCGTATCGAAACAGGTGTTGCTAATACAGGAGATCCAGTTGAAATCATTGGTATGGGAGCTGAAAAATTGACTTCTACTATTACAGGAGTTGAGATGTTCCGTAAAATCCTTGATAGAGGTGAAGCTGGAGACAACGTAGGTATTCTTTTAAGAGGTATTCAAAAAGAAGACATCAAAAGAGGAATGGTTATCTGTAAGCCAGGTTCAGTTAAACCACATGCTACTTTTAAAGCTGAGGTTTATATCTTGAAAAAAGAAGAAGGTGGTCGTCACACACCATTTCACAATAACTACCGTCCACAGTTTTATGTACGTACAACGGATGTAACAGGGATCATTACTTTGCCTACAGGTGTAGAAATGGTTATGCCTGGGGATAACTTAACTATTGATGTTGTGTTGCTTAGTGCAATTGCATTAAGTGTTGGTTTACGTTTTGCTATCCGTGAAGGTGGTAGAACTGTAGGTGCAGGTCAGGTAACTGAAATTGTAGCATAATCCAAATAGGATAAAAAAGTATAAAGCCAGTAACTCCGTAAAGTTGTTACTGGCTTTTATTAACGAACGGGCGTAGTTCAAGGGTAGAATAGCGGTCTCCAAAACCGTTGATGGGGGTTCGAATCCCTCCGCCCGTGCAAAAAAATAAATCATAATGACAAAAGTTGTTAATTACATATCAGAGGCATTTGAGGAATTAAAGTCAAATGTAACTTGGCCGGTTTGGGCTGAGGTTCAGCGTCTAACGATTGTTGTGGCTGTTTTTTCAGTATTATTCGCTTTGGCAACTTGGGGAGTAGATGAAATTTTCGCAAAAGCTTTGGCTGGTTTTTTTAACTGGATAAAAGCATAATTTTTTTGTTATGGCAGATAATAATATTAAAAAGTGGTATGTCGTTAGGGCGGTAAGTGGTCAAGAAAATAAAGTGAAAGCTTATATCGAAACCGAAATCGCACGACTTGGGATGGGTGATTATGTGTCACAGGTTTTGGTTCCTACTGAAAAAGTAGTTACTGTAAAAGAGGGAAAAAAGATAATTAAAGATAAGGTTTATTTTCCAGGATACGTCATGATAGAGGCTAATCTGATTGGTGAAATACCTCATATTATTAAATCAATAACAAGTGTTATTGGTTTTTTAGGAGAGATTAAAGGAGGGGAACCTGTTCCTTTGAGAATTTCCGAAGTGAATCGAATGTTAGGTAAAGTAGATGAATTAGCGGTTAATACCGATACACGTTCTATTCCTTTCAATATTGGTGAGACGATTAAGGTTGTTGATGGTCCTTTTAATGGTTTTAACGGAACTGTGGAGAAAATTAATGAAGAAAAGCGTAAACTGGAAGTAATGGTGAAAATTTTCGGAAGAAAAACACCATTAGAATTGAGTTTTATGCAAGTTGAAAAAGTATAATTTTGTTACATCTATAATATCCATTGCAATCGCTTCCAAAGATTGTAGTGTTAAATTTTTAAAAAATGGCTAAAGAAATTAGTAAAGTAGTTAAACTACAAGTTAAGGGAGGTGCTGCGAATCCATCGCCACCGGTTGGACCTGCTTTAGGTGCTGCTGGTGTTAATATCATGGAGTTCTGTAAGCAATTTAATGCAAGAACTCAAGATAAAGCCGGCAAAGTTTGCCCTGTGCAAATTACAGTGTATAAAGACAAATCTTTTGATTTTGTTGTAAAAACACCACCTGCTGCTGTCCAATTATTGGAAGCTGCAAAGCTAAAATCTGGTTCAGGTGAACCTAATCGTAAAAAAGTAGCTAACGTTACTTGGGACGTAATTAGAACAATCGCCGAAGATAAAATGGTGGATTTGAATGCATTTACTATCGAATCTGCTATGAGCATGATCGCAGGAACGGCTAGATCTATGGGTATAACTGTAACTGGAGATTCTCCTCTAAAACAAGGGTAAGACATGGCAAAATTGACAAAAAAGCAAAAAGAGGCTGCTTCAAAAATTGAAAAGAACAAATTATATTCTCTTAAAGATGCTGCGGCATTAATAAAAGTTGTTGCTTCTGCAAAATTTGATGAGTCTATTGATATCGCAGTTCGTTTGGGTGTAGATCCAAGAAAAGCGAATCAAATGGTAAGAGGTGTAGTAACATTGCCTCATGGTACTGGTAAAGATGTTAAAGTATTAGCATTGGTTACTCCGGACAAAGAAGCGGAAGCTTTGGCAGCTGGTGCTGACTATGTAGGTCTTGATGACTATTTACAAAAGATAAAAGACGGTTGGACAGATGTTGATGTAATTATCACAATGCCTTCTGTTATGGGTAAATTAGGTCCATTAGGTCGTATTTTAGGACCTAGAGGTTTAATGCCTAACCCTAAAACAGGTACTGTAACTATGGATGTTGCAAAAGCTGTTCAAGAGGTAAAAGCTGGTAAAATTGACTTTAAAGTTGACAAAACTGGTATAGTGCATGCAGGAATTGGTAAAGTCTCTTTTGGAGCTGAACAAATTGTTGACAATGCTCACGAAATTATTCAAACATTAATCAAACTTAAACCAACTGCGGCTAAAGGAACTTACATCAAAAGTATTTACCTAACTAGCACTATGAGTCCTGCAATTGCATTGGATCCTAAGGCAGTATAATTGGTAGTTAAAAATTTTTAGTATGACTAGAGAAGAAAAATCAATCGCGATTGAAGTTTTAACTGCACAGTTAGCTGGTACAAATATTATTTATGTATCTGATATTTCTGGAATGAATGCAGAAGCAACTACGAACTTAAGAAGAGCTTGTTATAAAGCAGGTATAAAATTAGAAGTAGTTAAAAATACATTGCTTGCAAAAGCAATGGAAGCATCAGCTAATGATTATGGAGATTTACCTTCAGTTTTGACTGGTAATAGTGCTATATTCATTTCTGAGATAGCAAACGCTCCGGGTAAGATAATAAAAGATTTCAGAAAAAAATCAGCTAAACCGGTATTAAAGGGAGCTTATATCAACTCTGAAATTTATATTGGAGACGATCAATTAGATGCATTAGCAACTATTAAATCTAAAGAAGAGCTTATCGGCGAACTTATTGGATTATTGCAGTCACCAGCACAAAGAGTTATTTCTGCTCTTCAAAACCAATTTGCCAAAAGCGAAGAGGCAACAGAGGAAGTGGAGGCATAATGAAAGAAGAGTTTTACTCTAATTTTATTACATAAAACGCGCACAATAAATAAATTATATTTTTTACAAATCATTTTAAAACGATAGAAAAAATGGCAGATTTGAAACAATTCGCAGAACAATTGGTTAGCCTAACGGTAAAAGAAGTTAACGAATTAGCAACAATATTAAAAGATGAGTACGGAATCGAACCAGCTGCTGCAGCTGTAGTAGTTTCAGGTGGTGGCGAAGCTGCTGCTGAAGATGTTCAAACAGAATTTACAGTGGTTTTGAAAGCAGCAGGTGCTTCTAAATTAGCAGTTGTAAAATTAGTTAAAGAACTTACTGGTTTAGGTTTGAAAGAAGCTAAAGATGTAGTAGACAGCGCACCAAGCAATGTTAAAGAAGGTGTAACTAAAGATGAAGCAGAAGCGCTTAAAAAATCTTTGGAAGAAGCTGGAGCTGAGGTTGAACTTAAATAGTTCACTCTAGTTTTGAAAATAAGGTTTAGGTCTTGGAGTCATCCAAAGACCTAAACCATTTTTCGTATAACAAAAGGCTACGTTGTATTAGTACATACTAGTCTTTTAAAATAGATTCATTTTATCCATTACGAGGAAAAAAAATTAACAGATAATAAGAAAGTAGTTATCTTAAATTGGTTTTTAAAGATGTAATGGTTTAAAAAAAAAAGGTATAAATAAATTACTATTTATACAAAAAAATTACTTTTCTAATCAAAATTTTGTCCATTGATGATAACAAATCAAACTGAAAGATTGAATTTTGCCTCTACAAAAAATATTCCTGATTATCCAGATTTTCTAGATGTTCAGGTTAAATCGTTTAAGGATTTTTTTCAATTAGAAACTAAATCTGACGAAAGAGGCGACGAAGGGCTTTACAATACCTTCATGGAAAACTTCCCAATTACTGATACAAGAAATAACTTTGTATTAGAATTCCTTGATTATTTTGTAGATCCGCCACGTTACACAATTCAAGAATGTATAGAAAGAGGTCTTACGCATAGTGTACCCCTAAAAGCTAGGTTAAAACTATATTGTACAGATCCAGAACATGAAGATTTTGAGACTATTGTTCAGGATGTTTATCTTGGGACAATTCCATATATGACGCCAAGCGGTACTTTTGTTATTAATGGTGCTGAGCGTGTAGTTGTTTCTCAATTACACCGTTCTCCTGGTGTTTTCTTCGGGCAGTCATTTCATGCAAATGGAACAAAATTGTACTCTGCCAGAGTAATTCCTTTTAAGGGTTCTTGGATAGAATTTTCTACAGATATAAACAGCGTAATGTATGCTTATATTGACAGAAAGAAAAAATTACCTGTAACGACTTTATTCCGTGCAATTGGATTCGAAAGAGATAAGGATATCCTAGAGATTTTCGATCTTGCTGAGGAAATTAAAGTTTCTAAAACAGGACTTAAAAAATATATCGGTAGAAAATTAGCTGCTCGTGTATTGAATACATGGCATGAGGATTTTGTAGATGAGGATACTGGTGAAGTAGTTTCTATTGAACGTAACGAAATAATTCTTGATAGAGACACTATTATCGACAAAGATAATGTGGAAGAAATCATTGATTCTAACGTTAAATCTATTTTGCTTCACAAAGAAGATGCTAATCAAGGAGATTATGCGATTATTCATAACACGTTGCAAAAAGATCCAACAAACTCTGAAAAAGAGGCTGTTGAGCATATCTATAGACAATTGCGTAATGCTGAACCGCCTGATGAAGAAACGGCTCGTGGTATTATCGATAAATTATTCTTTTCTGATCAACGGTACAACTTAGGTGAAGTAGGTCGTTATAGAATAAATAAAAAATTAGGGTTGGATACTCCAATGGAAAAGCAAGTCTTGACCAAAGAAGATATCATAACGATTGTTAAATATTTGATTGAATTAATTAACTCTAAAGCAGAGATTGATGATATTGATCACTTATCAAACCGTCGTGTACGAACAGTTGGAGAACAAATGTCACAACAGTTTGGTGTTGGTTTGGCGCGTATGGCCAGAACCATTAGAGAGCGAATGAACGTTAGGGATAACGAGGTGTTTACACCGATAGATTTGATTAATGCTAAAACATTATCCTCTGTTATCAACTCTTTCTTTGGTACAAACCAGTTGTCTCAGTTTATGGATCAAACGAATCCATTAGCCGAGATTACGCACAAAAGAAGATTATCTGCACTTGGACCAGGTGGACTTTCGAGAGAAAGAGCCGGATTTGAGGTACGTGATGTTCACTATACGCATTATGGACGTTTATGTCCAATTGAAACTCCTGAGGGACCAAACATTGGTTTGATATCTTCTCTTGGTGTTTATGCTAAAGTAAACGGAATGGGTTTCATTGAGACTCCATACCGTAAAGTAACTAACGGAGTCGTAGATCTAGTGTCTACTCCTGTTTACTTGAGTGCAGAAGAAGAAGAAGGAATGATGATTGCTCAGGCAAACATAGAAATGGATGCAGTAGGTAAGATTATCGCTGAAAATGTAATTGCCCGTCAGGAAGGTGATTTTCCAGTAATTGAGCCTTCAAAAGTGGATTATACGGATGTTGCTCCAAATCAAATTGCTTCTATTTCAGCCTCTTTGATTCCTTTCTTAGAACATGATGATGCGAATAGAGCCTTGATGGGATCTAACATGATGCGTCAGGCCGTACCATTAATTCGTCCTGAAGCTCCTATTGTTGGAACTGGTTTAGAGCGTCAAGTTGCTTCGGATTCCAGAGTTTTAATTAACGCTGAAGGAGATGGAACTGTTGAATATGTGGATGCTAATATTATCACAATCAAATACGATCGTTCTGAAGAAGAAAGAATGGTGAGTTTTGAGTCAGATGAGAAAACATACAATCTAATTAAATTTAGAAAAACCAATCAAGGTACTAGTATCAACTTGAAACCTATCGTAAGAAGAGGCGACAGAGTTGTTCTTGGTCAAGTATTGTCAGAAGGTTATGCCACTCAAAATGGAGAACTTGCTTTAGGTCGTAACCTAAAAGTAGCGTTTATGCCATGGAAAGGGTACAACTTTGAGGATGCGATTGTAATTTCTGAAAAAGTAGTTCGTGACGATATTTTTACCTCTATTCACGTGGATGATTATTCATTAGAAGTTAGAGATACTAAATTAGGTAACGAAGAATTGACGAACGATATACCGAACGTTTCTGAAGAAGCTACTAAAGATTTAGATGAAAATGGTATGATCAGAATTGGAGCCGAGGTTAAACCTGGTGACATTCTTATCGGAAAAATTACTCCAAAAGGAGAATCAGATCCTACTCCGGAAGAGAAATTGCTTCGTGCAATCTTTGGGGATAAAGCAGGGGATGTAAAAGATGCTTCATTAAAAGCCTCTCCTTCTTTACATGGTGTTGTTTTAGACAAAAAACTGTTTGCAAGAGCAGTAAAAGATAAACGTAAACGTACGCAAGATAAAGATGCTTTAGGAGCACTTGAAATGGAGTTTGAAGTTAAATTTGTTGAATTAAAAGACAAATTAGTGGAAAAACTTTTCTTGATCGTAAACGGAAAAACATCTCAAGGGGTAATGAATGATTTGGGTGAAGAAGTTTTACCAAAAGGTAAAAAATACACTCAAAAAATGCTTTATGCTGTTGAAGATTTTGCTCACTTAAGTAAAGGTCAATGGGTTGCTGATGATGCAACTAATAAAATGGTGAATGATTTAATTCATAACTATAAAATTAAGTTGAACGATTTACAAGGTGCTTTACGTAGAGAGAAATTTACTATTACTGTTGGAGATGAATTGCCAGCAGGAATCTTGAAATTAGCGAAAGTATATATTGCCAAAAAACGTAAGTTGAAAGTTGGGGATAAAATGGCGGGACGTCACGGTAACAAAGGTATTGTTGCTCGTATCGTTCGTCATGAAGACATGCCTTTCCTTGAAGATGGAACGCCAGTTGATATCGTGTTGAACCCACTTGGTGTACCTTCACGTATGAACATTGGTCAAATTTATGAAACAGTTCTTGGTTGGGCGGGACAAAACTTGGGTAGAAAATTTGCTACACCAATTTTTGACGGAGCAACCCTTGATCAAATCAATGAATTGACGGATGAAGCTGGAATACCACGTTTTGGACATACATATTTATATGATGGTGGTACAGGAGAACGTTTCCATCAAGCTGCAACAGTAGGAGTTATCTACATGTTGAAACTTGGACACATGGTTGACGATAAAATGCACGCACGTTCTATAGGTCCGTACTCATTGATTACGCAACAACCACTTGGAGGTAAAGCTCAATTTGGAGGACAGCGTTTTGGAGAGATGGAAGTTTGGGCACTTGAGGCTTATGGAGCATCAAGTACACTTAGAGAAATCTTGACTGTGAAGTCTGATGATGTTATCGGTAGAGCAAAAACGTATGAAGCAATCGTAAAAGGTGAATCTATGCCAGAACCAGGATTACCGGAATCATTCAATGTATTGATGCATGAATTGAAAGGTCTTGGACTTGACATTCGTCTAGAAGAATAGAAGTTTAGTATTCAGTGTTCAGTATTTAGTAATCAGTGATAAACTGAACACTAAATTCTGAATACTGAACACTTTTTTAAAAGAGTTTTTAGGATTTATACCCGTAACCCGTTCCGATTTTTTATTTAAACCCAATTGGTTTTATAAATAGCACTTCAAAATTTTTATTTGAAGTTTAGAGAAGTAATTCGAGGTAATGTTTAAGTCTAAAGTTTGAAAGTCTAAAAGTCTAAAGTCATCCGTGGCTTTAAAAACTTTATGACATTTGACTTTAAGACTGAAATAAAATTAATTTTTTAATTGCAAATAAATCAATAGTAAAAACTATGATGAATAATAGAAATAATAACAATAAAGATAAAAACCCTGTAAAAAGGTTTAATAAAATCTCCATAGGACTTGCTTCTCCTGAATCGATCTTGAAAGAATCAAGAGGTGAAGTATTGAAACCTGAAACTATCAATTATAGAACGCACAAACCGGAGCGTGATGGTCTTTTCTGTGAACGTATTTTTGGACCAGTAAAAGATTTTGAATGTGCTTGTGGTAAGTATAAAAGAATTCGCTACAAAGGAATCATCTGTGACCGTTGTGGTGTAGAAGTAACGGAGAAAAAAGTACGTAGAGACAGAGTAGGTCACATCAATCTGGTTGTGCCTATTGCTCATATCTGGTATTTCCGTTCTCTTCCAAACAAAATTGGTTATATCCTTGGACTTCCATCTAAGAAATTAGATATGATTATTTACTACGAAAGATACGTAGTAATCCAAGCAGGTATCGCTAAAAATGCAGAAGGTGAATCAGTACAAAGATTAGACTTTTTGACAGAAGAAGAATATTTAAATATTTTAGATACGCTTCCTGCTGACAACCAATATCTTGATGATTTTGATCCTAATAAATTTGTTGCCAAAATGGGAGCAGAATGTATTATGGACTTATTGGCAAGAATTGATTTAGATCAATTGTCTTACCAATTAAGACACAATGCTAACAATGAAACGTCTAAACAACGTAAAACAGAAGCATTAAAAAGATTACAAGTTGTGGAATCTTTCCGTGAGTCTAACTTGAACCGTGAGAACCGTCCGGAATGGATGATTATGAAAGTGGTACCCGTTATTCCACCAGAATTACGTCCGCTTGTGCCACTTGATGGAGGTCGTTTTGCAACTTCAGATTTGAATGATTTATACCGTCGTGTAATTATACGTAACAACCGTTTGAAAAGATTAATGGAGATTAAAGCTCCAGAAGTTATTTTAAGAAACGAGAAACGTATGTTGCAGGAATCGGTAGATTCACTTTTTGACAATACGCGTAAAGCATCTGCAGTAAAAACAGAATCAAACCGTCCATTGAAATCACTTTCGGATTCCCTAAAAGGAAAACAAGGTCGTTTCCGTCAAAACTTACTAGGTAAACGTGTGGATTATTCTGCTCGTTCTGTAATTGTTGTTGGACCAGAATTGAAATTGTCTGAATGTGGTATCCCTAAAGATATGGCAGCTGAATTATACAAACCTTTCGTTATCCGTAAATTGATAGAAAGAGGAATTGTAAAAACGGTTAAATCAGCTAAGAAAATAATAGATAAGAAAGAGCCTGTAGTTTGGGATATCCTTGAAAATGTGATCAAAGGGCACCCAATATTACTGAATCGTGCTCCTACTTTGCACCGTTTAGGTATCCAAGCATTCCAACCAAAATTAATTGAAGGAAAAGCAATCCAATTGCACCCTTTAGTATGTACTGCATTTAATGCGGATTTTGATGGGGATCAAATGGCAGTTCACTTGCCATTAGGACCTGAAGCTATTTTGGAAGCGCAACTATTAATGTTGGGTTCTCACAATATCTTGAATCCTGCAAATGGTGCTCCAATTACGGTACCTTCTCAGGATATGGTTTTGGGTCTGTATTATATGACCAAAGAACGTTTATCTACTCCTGAGCTTAAAATTTTAGGTGAAGGGATCACTTTTTATTCTGCGGAAGAAGTAAATATTGCTTTGAATGAAGGCAGATTAGAATTGAATGCTTCAGTGAAAATTAGAGCAAAACATTTTAATGAAGCAGGAGAATTAGTTTTCCAAATTATTAAAACTACTGCAGGCCGTGTATTATTTAATGAAGTAGTACCAGAAGCTGCAGGATATATCAATGATGTATTGACTAAGAAAAACCTTAGAGATATTATCGGACACGTTTTAAGCGCTACCGATGTACCTACAACTGCGGTCTTCTTAGATAATATGAAAGACATGGGATACAAATTTGCCTTCAAAGGTGGTTTGTCATTCTCTCTTGGTGATATTAGAATTCCGGATCAAAAACCTAAATTAATTGCAGATGCCAGAGAACAAGTTCAAGGTATTTCTGCTAATTATAATATGGGTTTGATTACTAATAACGAACGGTACAACCAAGTTATTGATGTATGGACTTCTGCGAATGCACAATTGACAGAGCTTGCAATGAAAAACATTAGAGAAGACCAACAAGGTTTCAACTCGGTGTATATGATGCTTGATTCTGGAGCAAGGGGTTCCAAAGAACAAATTCGTCAGTTAACCGGTATGCGTGGTTTGATGGCTAAGCCAAAAAAATCTACTGCTGGTGGTGGTGAAATTATTGAAAACCCTATTCTTTCTAACTTTAAAGAAGGTCTTTCGATCCTTGAGTATTTTATTTCTACTCACGGTGCGCGTAAAGGTCTTGCGGATACGGCTTTGAAAACAGCCGATGCAGGATATTTAACAAGAAGATTGCATGATGTATCCCAAGATGTTATTGTAAACATCGAAGACTGTGGTACATTAAGAGGTGTTGAAGTTTCAGCATTGAAGAAAAATGAAGAAATTGTAGAATCACTTGGAGAAAGAATTTTAGGGCGTGTCGCTTTACAAGACTTAATCAACCCTTTGACCAGTGAGATTTTAGTTCATTCTGGGGAGCAAATCACAGAGGTTATCATGAAAGCAATTGATGCTTCTCCTATCGAGAAAGTAGAAGTGCGTTCTCCGTTAACTTGTGAAGCGCTAAAAGGTATTTGTGCCAAATGTTACGGTAGAAATCTTGCTACCGGAAAAATGACACAAAGAGGGGAAGCTGTTGGTGTAATTGCAGCACAATCTATTGGAGAACCTGGAACACAGTTAACATTACGTACTTTCCACGTTGGAGGGGTTGCGGGTGGTATTTCTGAAGAGTCTAGTATCGTTACTAAATTTAACGGTAAACTGGAAATTGAAGATTTAAAAACTGTTAAAGGAGAAGATAGTGAAGGTAATGCAGTGGATATTGTAGTATCTCGTTCTTCTGAATTGAAATTAATCGATGAAAGAACAGGTATTTTATTAAGTACAAATAATATTCCTTACGGTTCAAGTATTTTCGTTAAAGACGGCCAGTCTGTTGTTAAAGGAGATGTGATCTGTAAATGGGATCCTTATAATGGGGTTATCGTATCTGAGTTTACCGGTAAGATTGCTTATGAAGAATTAGAGCAAGGTCAATCATTTATGGTTGAAATTGATGAGCAAACTGGTTTCCAAGAAAAGGTAATTTCTGAATCCAGAGCTAAAAAATTAATTCCTACTTTATTGGTTTACGGTAAAGACAATGAATTGATTCGTTCGTATAACTTACCTGTTGGAGCCCACTTGATGGTTGAAAATGGTGAGAAAATTAAAGCCGGTAAAGTGTTGGTGAAAATTCCGCGTCGTTCTTCTAAATCAGGAGATATTACAGGAGGTTTGCCTAGAATTACTGAGTTGTTAGAAGCTCGTAATCCTTCAAACCCAGCAGTTGTTTCTGAAATTGATGGTGTTGTTTCTTTTGGAAAAATCAAAAGAGGAAACCGTGAGGTAGTTATCGAATCTAAATTTGGTGACATTAGAAAATACTTGGTTAAATTATCAAGCCAAATTCTAGTTCAGGAAAATGACTTTGTAAGAGCAGGTGTACCGTTGTCAGATGGTGCTATTACTCCGGATGATATTTTAAGAATCCAAGGGCCAGCCGCTGTTCAACAGTATTTGGTTAACGAAATTCAAGAAGTATACCGTTTGCAAGGGGTGAAAATTAACGACAAGCACTTTGAAGTAGTAATACGTCAGATGATGCGTAAGGTAAGAGTGCAAGATCCAGGTGACACGTTGTTCTTAGAAGATCAATTAATTCATACAAAAGACTTTATCTTTCAAAATGATAAATTATATGGTATGAAAGTCGTGGAAGATGCTGGCGATTCTGGCGCTTTGAAAGAAGGACAAATTATTACGCCTCGTGAGTTGCGCGATGAAAATTCTCTTTTGAAACGTACCGATAAAAATCTTGTTGTGGCTCGTGATGTCGTTACTGCAACTGCAACACCAGTCTTACAAGGTATTACAAGAGCCTCTCTTCAAACCAAATCATTTATATCAGCGGCTTCTTTCCAAGAAACGACTAAAGTATTGAACGAAGCTGCTGTTGCAGGTAAAATCGATTACTTAGAAGGATTGAAAGAAAATGTAATTGTTGGACATAGAATCCCTGCCGGAACGGGTATGAGAGAATATGACAATACAATTGTAGGTTCAAAAGAAGATTACAACGATATGATGGCTAATAAAGAAGAATATATTTATTAAGTATGAGTAATTCAAATCAACAACAAGAACAAATCAACATTGAGTTGGATGAGAAAATTGCCGAAGGAATTTATTCCAATTTGGCTATAATCAATCATTCGTCTTCTGAATTTGTTTTAGATTTTGTAAGCATCATGCCCGGCATACCTAAGGCTAAGGTAAAAGCAAGAATTGTCTTGACACCACAGCATACTAAAAGATTGTTGAAAGCAATCGGAGAAAACATTCATCGTTTTGAAGTCGCTCATGGCGAAATAAAAGATACTGAACAAGCCCCGATTCCGCTTAATTTTGGTCCTGCGGGACAAGCATAATATCTTTAAAGGCTCCAGAAATGGAGCCTTTTTTATTTAAGGCTATTTTCTCAGTCTAGAATTATTGATTTCATTTCTGATTCGTGGTGTTAATTAGCTGTTTTTGTATGTAGGTTTTATGAATAAATTAGTATATCCAACCATCAAATCTTTGTTATACAGAACCTATTTGTACTTTGAACGGGTATAATGGCACTTCATCGAAAATATTTCCGACTCATTTATAAATGATATACTTTCGTGTTCGAGATGGAAAAAACACATTCTGTCTATTGTAAAATTGTAAGAGATATGAACTATTTATCTTTAAAAACAACTAAAAATGCAGGAAGTAATCGTTTCCTTTTGCTTGTTTTTATTCTAGTAACAAATATTTCTGTTTTTGCACAAACTGAGAAAAATTTAGTTGATGTGAATACAGTAGTAGTTGGTACAACTACAAAACAAGAGAATGTTTCAACAGTTTCTGCTTCAAATTCTAACAGTATGCATTTTATATTGTGGTTTATGGGTTCAAAACAAGATCCTAATAGCACAATTTCTATAGAAGGAATAAACGCTAAAAAACAAATAATCACATCAGGAGTTGCTCCAAATAGGCTGCTAATCAAGGCTTTCTTGAAAAAAGCGGTAAATTTAGAAAACATGATTGCTTGAGTATAATGCGATTTTAAAACATAAAAAAAACGCTAATTTCTAAAATTAGCGTTTTTTTATGCCTTTATTTTTTATGTCTGTGCTATTCAAGACCACCATTTAATTCCAGTAGGCAGGTGTTTACTTTATATTAAGAATTACTCAAATTCAGAAGTAAAGAATAACTTAACATTTGGATATTTATTTTGTGTCATTTGAATTGTGAAATCAGAATCAGCCAGAAATACTAATTGTCCGTATTTATCATGTGCCAAGAATTTTTGTTTGATTCTTCTGAATTCTTTGAACTCTTCGCTTTTTGGATCGTTTGGTTTTACCCAACATGCTTTGTGTACGGGGAAATTTTCATAGGTACATTTTGCTCCATATTCGTGTTCTAAACGGTATTGGATCACCTCGTATTGTAGGGCTCCAACCGTTCCAATGATTTTTCTGTTGTTCATTTCCAAAGTAAATAACTGCGCCACACCTTCATCCATTAACTGATCGATTCCTTTGTCCAGTTGTTTGGCTTTCATAGGATCAGCATTATTAATATATCGGAAATGTTCCGGGGAGAAACTCGGTATTCCTTTGAAACTCATAATTTCTCCTTCGGTCAATGTATCTCCAATTTTGAAATTTCCTGTATCATGTAAGCCAACAATATCACCTGGATAGGAAATGTCTACAATTTCTTTCTTTTCGGCAAAAAAAGCATTTGGACTCGAAAATTTTAAGTTTTTCTTCTGACGCACGTGGTAATACGGTTTGTTTCTTTCGAAAGTTCCGGATACTATTTTTATAAAGGCCAGACGATCTCTGTGTTTTGGATCCATATTGGCATGGATTTTAAACACAAATCCTGTCATTTTTTCCTCTTTGGGATCTACTAATCGGGTTTCCGAATCTTTTGGTCTTGGTGATGGGGCAATTTGAACAAAACAGTCCAATAATTCTCTAACTCCAAAATTATTCAATGCCGAACCAAAAAATACAGGTTGTAGTTTTCCGTCTAAATAATCCTGACGATCAAATTTAGGATAAACTTCATCAATCAACTCTAGTTCTTCCCGCAAGCTGTCAGCTGGTTTTTGACCGATAATTTTCTCTAATTCCGGATTTTTAACATCGGAAAAAGCAATTGTTTCTTCAATATTTTTACGGCTGTCACCGCTAAATAAGTTGATGTTTTGTTCCCAAAGGTTGTAGATTCCTTGAAAATCATAGCCCATTCCTATTGGGAAACTTAATGGCGTAACTGTTAAACCTAGCTTTTGTTCCACTTCATCCATCAAGTCAAAAGCGTCTTTTCCTTCTCGGTCTAATTTATTGATGAATACGATAATTGGAATTTTTCGCATTCTACAAACGGCCACTAATTTCTCTGTTTGTTCTTCAACACCTTTGGCAACATCAATTACAACAATAACGCTGTCAACAGCTGTTAAGGTTCTAAAAGTGTCCTCCGCAAAATCCTTGTGACCTGGCGTATCGAGAATGTTTATCTTTTTGTCTTTATAATTGAAAGCCAAAACCGAAGTAGAAACCGAAATTCCTCTCTGGCGTTCAATTTCCATAAAGTCACTGGTAGCTCCTTTTTTGATTTTATTGTTTTTTACAGCACCAGCCTCTTGAATCGCACCACCAAAAAGGAGGAGTTTTTCTGTAAGTGTTGTTTTTCCGGCATCAGGATGTGAGATAATCCCAAAAGTTCTTCTGCGTTGTATTTCTTCTAAAAAGCCCATATTTATATCAATAGTGTGCAAAAGTACTATTTATAAATGCCAATTAAAAAAATGTATCCTCTTAATTAATGATGTGGGTTTTGAAAATGGATTTCAGTCGATTTTTTTAAATTTTATTAGATAGCTTATGACGCTATTAGGTATAAAAAAGGCTGTCAAAATAGACAGCCTTTAAAATAGTTTGGGTTACATGTTTGTCGACCAGATGGAATATCCATTTGGGGGACACTGTATTTTGACCCATTTGTCTGCTTGAGTAGTCGGCTGCCAAGTTGAATTACCTGTAAAATCTTTGATTTGAGCATTAGTCCAGTTGGTCTGAATCCATCGTTCTTGCCAAGTGGATGAATTATTGATGTAAACCACTAATCCGGGATTGCCGTTATATCCGTTTCTACGGGCGATGTATTCATCAGTATCAGTATATAAAATAGAGGTGTTGCCAGTAGCTTTATTGTTATGAATCCAAATTAAGTTATTCATTTTCGTTTTATTAAGCCATTCTTCGTAATCTCGGTAAAAAATAGTTGGGTATCCTTCATGCGTTAAGATGTAGGCATACGCTAGCTCTTTTTTCCAAATTTCATCAGTGTCATGGTTGGTGACAAAAGTAACCGCTTTGTGCGGGTTTCTTTTCCACATCATGTCGTCATTCAAAATATTTAGGTTGTTTCCGTCGAAAGCATCGTTCATTTTATAATAGCACGCAAAATCAAAAACGGAACTGTTGGCATTATTCGCCCAATCATTCAGTATGTTTACGTTAGAATCCCATAATTCACCAACGGAGAAACCACCAACGTTTGCATTCCAATCTTTTATGACCCACGGAGCAAAACCTTTTACGTAATCAAATCTCCATCCATCAAATTTCATTGTGTTTTTATAGTATTTCCCTACTCCGTCTGCTCTTTTCCAAAGCCAGTCTTGTACATTTGGTACTACATGGGCTAAATCTGGAAATCCCCCAAAGGAACCTTCGTCATTATTACCGTACGCATTTTTATAGAAATCAGCACTGGTTCTTGGAAATTTTCCAGAAGCAACACCGGTAAAGTTTGTGTAGGTTTGTGTTCCTGTAAAAGGGTTGTTTTCTAATTGTCCGCCACTGTTGTGATTCAGTACCATATCCGCATAAACCTGCATGTTTTCAGAATGTACTTTTGTAATCAGGCTTTCTAATTCAGCACGGGAACCAAATCTGGTTTCTACCGTACCATTTTGATTGAAATTCCCAAAATCAAAATAGTCAGTAGGATCGTAGCCCATAGAAAACGGTCCGTTTTGAGCTTTTGATACCGGAGGAAGCCAGATAGAGCCAATGCCGGCATTTGACCAATCTGTTATTTTTGTATTTACAGTATTCCACCAGTTTCCACCGGCAGGTACATCCCAGTAGAAAGCTTGTATCATTACACCACCTCCGGGATTTGCAACATATCTTCCAGTTGGTATATTAGTTGATGCTCCAGTGCTGAATGGCCGTCCGTCGTGATTAGTGACATTAACCACTTTGAATTGTGTTGCCGTTTCAGTTGGATTGTCTGCCAGATCATCATTTGAATTACAGGAGTACAAGCCAGCAAGTAAAGCGGTCAATAAATAAATTTTGAAATTTGGTTTTTTCATAAAACGATAAATTAAGGTAGTTAATAAATTTGGGACATTTTAATTAAAATCGATTAGGATGCGTATTAAGTCTATAAGATTCATTATGAAAGAATAGATTGCGATTTAAATCATAATTTTATTTAAATCAAAACAAAAAGCATTAAATAATAGTGATAATATATTTTTTAAGTTTATTTTTTAAATAAATATCATTTTTAGCTAATTTATAAAAATTATCAAAGGACTCGTAAAGCAGTGCTTTTAATTTGTAGCGATAACGTTGTAGTGTTGAGAACTTTTTAAATAAGGATCCTTATAATGAGGTTTTTAAAGCTGGATTTTTGTTTTTGAAGTAAAAAGGTTAAAGTTTTATCTTTTAGATTGTTTGAACGGAACAGCAGATGCGCGAGTAAAGAGGTTTCATAATTAGTAAGAGCTGGGAAAAAGAAGAAAATAATTGATTGCCGTTTCGATAGCATAAATGTAAGGAATAGGGAGTCCTTTATTTAGGTCTTTAAAAGTCTCTTTTTTAGGATTTAGAAGCGGAAACAAACAGGGAATAATTGGGTGTATAAATTTTTGTTAATAGTAGTACGGAAACTTGTATTATATAATTGAATTGTTATTTTTGTCTCTTTTAAATTTAAAAAAAAGGAAGTAATTTGGAATGCAAATGCAATTCATTTCCTGAAGCTTAAAAGTGTATATTTGGCAAAAATTAATATTGCTTTTACAAGCCATACTTTAAAGTCGGGAATATAAATCCTTCATTATAAAAATAAACTAGAAAAATGCCAATAAAACACATACAAATGAAATTTATTAATAAAATTGTTCTTCCTTTTTTTCTTTTGCTATTTTCCAGTGGCCTTTTACAGGCACAAGAAATCATTAAGGATACTGTAATCGTTCCTATTAAAAAAACGCAATCTACTGGGAAGCAAAAAATTGATGGGGTTATTGGTACCGTAGGAGATTATATTATATTAGATTCGGATATTGACAAGTCATATCTTGAAATTTCTAGTCAGGGAGGTTCTGTAAAAGACATTACAAGATGCCAAATGTTAGGGAAGTTATTAGAAGATAAATTGTATGCGCACCAAGCCATTCAGGATAGTATCGTAGTGACTGATGCCGAAGTAAAAGGTATGATGGAAGAACGATTGAGCTATATGACAGAGCAAATCGGGTCGCTGGAAAAAGTGGTGGAGTATTATAAAAAAGATTCGGAAGAAGAATTCAGAACCTATTTCTCAGATATTCTAAAAGAGAATAAGCTCACGTCAGAAATGCAGAAGAAAATTATTGAAGCAGTAGAAATTACACCGGAAGAAGTTCGTAATTTCTTTAAAAAGATACCTGCCGCTGATCTTCCTTTTTTTGGAGCAGAAATGGAAGTGTCACAAATTATAATTACTCCCAAAGTTTCAGCTGCCGATAAACAAAAGGTAATTGATCGATTGAATTTGTTTAAAAAAGAAATATTAGAAGGATCTAGCTTTTCAACTAAAGCCGTATTGTATTCTCAAGATCCCGGTTCAAGAGCAAATGGAGGCTATTATAAAATGAACAGGAAGACCCCTTTTGTAAAAGAGTTTAAAGAAGTAGCTTTCAGTCTGGCTGAGGGAGAGATATCCGCTCCTTTTGAAACTGATTTTGGGTTTCACATTATTTACATAGAAAAGATAAAAGGACAAGAAGTAGAATTGCGTCACATATTATTGAGTCCAACTGTAACAGAGGAAGCTTTGAATGAAGCTAAAGAAAAAATCACTTTGATCAGAAAAAGAATCGAAGATAAAGAAATTACTTTTGAGGAAGCAGCAAGAACTTTATCTGACGAGAAAGAAACAAGAGCTAATGGAGGCGCATTGATTAATCCAAAAACGCAGGATACCCGTTTTGAATTGACGAAAATGGACCCCGCTTTTTACAGTCAAGTGTCAAATTTGAAAGAAGGCGAGATTTCACTTCCCATTTTAGACCAAGGTGAAGAAGGTAAAAAGAAATTCAAATTGATTACCGTGACCAATAGAATAGAAGAGCATACTGCTGATTACGCAAATGATTACATCAAAATTAAAGATTTAGCTTTGAAAGACAAGCAAATTACAGCTATTGGAAAATGGTTTGGAGATAAAATTAAAGAAACGTATATCAAAATCATTGGAGAATACAGAGATTGTGCTTTTACAAACAACTGGATAAAGAAATAATTTACCACAAGAACACATTAAGTAATAACCATGGTATAATGTCGTATTTTAAAATCAGGATAAAATCATGTAAAAATCTGATTTAAAGCTGTTTTTCTTAAAGTTAATTCTTTTGACTTTACGACTTTTAAACTTTCGACTTACTTATGTGAGAGGAATCGCAAACATTTTTTTTTCAATAAAATAAATAAAAAGAGTTAGTTTTATGATTTCATAACGCTAACTCTTTTTTAATTTTAAATTTTTATAAATGTCAGACGTAGCAGCAATACACAACCTAGTTCAAAAAAGGAATGAGCTGAAAAAGGAAATCGCAAAAATCATAGTGGGACAGGATGCTGTAGTAGATCAAATTTTGCTTTGTATTTTTTCTGGGGGACATGCTTTGTTAGTAGGAGTGCCTGGATTAGCTAAAACATTAATGGTAAATACGCTGGCACAAGCATTAGGTCTTGATTTTAAAAGAATTCAGTTTACACCGGATTTGATGCCCTCTGATATTTTGGGCAGTGAAATATTAGAGGAGAACCGCCAATTTAAATTTATAAAAGGGCCTATTTTTTCTAATATTGTTCTGGCAGATGAGATAAACCGAACACCACCCAAAACGCAGGCAGCCTTGCTGGAAGCCATGCAGGAGCGCGCTGTTACTATTGCTGGGGAGAATTACAAGTTAGCCTTGCCTTATTTTGTTTTGGCCACGCAAAACCCAATAGAACAAGAAGGAACATATCCTTTGCCTGAAGCTCAATTGGATCGGTTTATGTTTGCTATAAAGCTGGAATATCCTTCTTTTGCAGAGGAAGTTCAAGTAGTAAAACGCACGACATCAGACATGAAAAACACGATCAATCCATTATTTACTGCACAAGAAATTATTGATTTTCAACATTTGATTCGCAGAATTCCCGTGGCTGATAATGTAATTGAATATGCCGTGACATTAGTGAGTAAAACTCGTCCTGAAAATCCATTATCAAATGAGTTTGTAAAAAACTATCTCGATTGGGGAGCGGGGCCCCGAGCATCTCAAAATTTGATTTTGGCAGCCAAAGCCAACGCTGCTTTCAATGGAAAATTTTCGCCGGATATTGAAGATGTGAAAGCGGTAGCCACCGGGATTTTACGCCATCGAATTATTAAAAATTACAAAGCAGATGCCGAAGGAATTACCGAAGAAATGATAATTGCTAAGTTGGTTTGACTTTTTTTTGGTACTCGGTTCTTATTTTTAGACAGGAACTACAACGTTTTCTTAGTTATAATGGTTTTTATGATCTGATACTAGTTAGAATGTAATTAATTCTTTAGGGATTAATCAGTTTATAGTTAAATTTTTTAAAATTATTTAATTATAAAGGGTAAAAATCAGTATTTAGTAATAATATCATTTGAAAAAACCACATCTATTAATTTTTTTTAAATATCATCTTAAAGAGCTAAATTTGCGACGCGAATAAAAACTACGCATCATGGCTTTTAATTTTGAGTACATTAAAATAAATAGCTTTTAACATTGAAAACAATTTACTATGAACATTTATAACGATTATCTGAAAGAAATCGAAGACAGAAAAACTCAGGGACTTAATCCAAAGCCAATTGATAGCGCTGATTTAGTAAGCGAAATCATTATGCAAATTAAAGATTCAAATAACGCAAATCGCAAGGATTCAATTTCGTTTTTTATTTATAATACGGTTCCTGGGACAACACCTGCAGCTGGCGTAAAAGCGTCTTTTTTGAAGGAGATTGTTCTTGGTGAATCAGTAGTGGATGAAATAACACCAGCTTTTGCATTAGAGTTATTATCACAGATGAAAGGTGGTCCTTCAATCAAAGTTTTGCTTGACTTAGCTTTAGGAAATGAAATCACAATTGCAAAAGTGGCGGCAGAAGTTCTAAAGACACAAGTATTTCTTTATGAAGCTGATACCGATCGCTTAGAGGCGGCATTTAAAAACGGTAGTGCGTTTGCAAAGGAAATTTTAGTGAGTTACGCTAAGGCGGAATTCTTTACGAAGCTGCCAGAGGTGGTTGAGGAAATTCAGGTTGTTACCTATGTTGCTGGTGAAGGAGATATTTCGACAGATTTACTTTCTCCGGGTAACCAAGCACATTCACGCTCTGATCGTGAGCTACATGGGAAATGTTTGATTTCGCCTGAAGCTCAAGGTGAAATTAAAGCGCTTCAAGCGCAACACCCAGACAAAAGTGTTATGTTGATTGCCGAAAAAGGAACTATGGGTGTAGGCTCTTCAAGGATGTCAGGAGTGAATAATGTGGCTCTTTGGACAGGTAAAAAAGCAAGTCCTTATGTCCCATTCATAAACATAGCTCCAATTGTTGCTGGAACTAACGGTATTTCCCCAATTTTCCTTACTACTGTTGATGTGACGGGTGGTATTGGTCTGGATCTTCAAAACTGGGTTAAGAAAACAGATGCAAATGGAACGGTAGTCCGCAATGAAAATGGTGAGCCTATTTTGGAAGAAGTTTATTCTGTTGCAACAGGAACAGTGCTGACCATAAATACAAAAACTAAGAAGCTCTATAACGGCGATAAAGAATTAATTGATATTTCTAAGGCATTTACGCCTCAGAAAATGGAATTTATTAAAGCGGGTGGATCTTACGCTATTGTATTTGGAAAAAAACTACAAACTTTTGCATCAAAGACTTTAGGAATTGATATCGTATCGGTATTTGCTCCGTCAAAAGAAATTTCTATTGAAGGACAAGGTCTTACCGCTGTAGAAAAAATATTTAATAAAAATGCAGTTGGTTCAACACCAGGTAAAGTTTTACATGCAGGTTCTGATGTGCGCGTTACAGTAAACATAGTAGGTTCGCAAGATACTACAGGCTTAATGACTTCTCAGGAATTAGAGTCTATGGCTGCTACTGTGATTTCTCCAATTGTTGATGGTGCATACCAATCCGGTTGTCATACAGCATCAGTTTGGGATAATAAATCCAAAGCAAACATTCCAAGATTGATGAAGTTTATGAATGATTTTGGTTTGATTACAGCTCGTGACCCTAAAGGGAACTATCACGCAATGACTGATGTGATTCACAAGGTTCTTAATGACATTACTGTTGATGAGTGGGCGATTATTATTGGGGGTGACTCTCATACGAGAATGTCTAAAGGGGTTGCCTTTGGAGCTGATTCAGGAACAGTTGCACTCGCGCTAGCTACGGGTGAGGCTTCAATGCCAATTCCGGAATCAGTAAAAGTTACCTTTAAAGGGGATATGAAAGAATATATGGATTTCCGTGATGTTGTTCATGCTACCCAATCTCAAATGCTGAAGCAATTTGGTGGAGAGAATGTATTTCAAGGACGAATTATTGAGGTTCATTTAGGAACACTCACTGCCGATCAGGCCTTTACTTTTACAGATTGGACTGCAGAAATGAAGGCGAAAGCTTCTATTTGTATTTCTGAGGATGATACTTTGATCGAATCATTAGAGATTGCCAAAGGCAGAATCCAGATCATGATTGACAAAGGAATGGATAACGAGAACCAAGTTCTTAAAGGATTAATTGCTATCGCTAATAATAGAATCGCAGCCATCAGATCAGGTGATAAACCAGCTTTGATACCGGATGCTAATGCAAAATATTTTGCGGAAGTTGTAATCGATTTAGATATCGTTGCTGAGCCTATGATTGCAGATCCAGACGTAAATAACGCGGATGTTTCTAAGCGTTATACGCACGATACCATTAGGCCACTTTCTTTTTACGGTGGTGTAAAAAAAGTAGATCTTGGTTTTGTAGGATCTTGTATGGTACACAAAGGCGATTTAAAGATTCTTTCTCAAATGCTAAAAAATATAGATGAGCAACACGGTAAAGTAGAGTTTAAAGCACCGCTTGTTGTTGCGCCTCCTACTTATAATATTGTAGATGAACTTAAAGCTGAAGGAGACTGGGAAGTTTTACAAAAGTATTCTGGTTTTGAATTTGATGATAATGCTCCTAAAGGCGAGGCACGTACAGGATATGAAAATATTCTATACCTAGAGCGTCCAGGCTGTAATTTATGTATGGGTAACCAAGAAAAAGCAGCAAAAGGAGATACTGTAATGGCAACATCTACTCGCCTTTTCCAAGGAAGAGTTGTTGAAGATACGGAAGGTAAAAAAGGAGAATCGTTACTTTCATCAACACCGGTTGTTGTGTTGTCTACAATTTTAGGCAGAACCCCAACTCTTGAGGAATACAAAGCTGCAGTAAAAGGTATAAATCTAACGCAGTTTGCACCATCTCATAAGTTATTGGTTAGGTAATAATTAATTTTTGTTAATACTATTAAAAAGCTTGGGTCTTTCGACAGACTCAGGCTTTTTTTATTTTAATAGGTCTTCATTTTTTTTGTACCTTGTGGTTCTAAAATATAATAACAGAAAATAATTAGATATGGCTTTTGATATTGAAATGATTAAAAAAGTGTATGACAACATGACTACTCGTGTTGATAAAGCACGCGAAATAGTTGGCCATCCGCTTACATTAACGGAGAAAATATTGTACAATCACCTTTGGGATGGAATGCCTTCACAAGCTTTTACCCGAGGTGCTGATTATGTTGATTTTGCTCCAGACAGAGTAGCTTGTCAAGATGCAACCGCTCAAATGGCATTATTGCAGTTCATGCATGCCGGTAAAACTAAAGTAGCGGTTCCTACAACAGTGCATTGTGATCACTTGATCCAGGCAAAAGTGGATGCAGTAACTGATTTGGCCAGAGCAAAAACACAAAGTAATGAAGTGTTTGAATTTCTTTCTTCAGTATCTAATAAATACGGAATTGGTTTCTGGAAACCAGGAGCCGGAATTATTCACCAGGTAGTGCTTGAAAATTATGCATTCCCAGGCGGAATGATGATTGGTACCGATTCACACACTGTTAATGCAGGCGGTTTAGGAATGGTAGCCATTGGTGTTGGTGGTGCTGATGCGGTTGATGTGATGTCAGGAATGGCTTGGGAATTAAAATTTCCTAAATTAATTGGAGTAAAATTAACTGGAAAACTTTCCGGTTGGACAGCGCCAAAAGACGTAATCCTTAAAGTAGCCGGTATTCTTACTGTAAAAGGTGGGACAGGTGCTATCGTGGAGTATTTTGGTGAAGGTGCTACTTCTATGTCTTGTACTGGAAAAGGAACTATCTGTAATATGGGTGCCGAAATTGGTGCTACTACTTCTACATTTGGTTATGACGCTTCCATGGGGCGTTATTTGCGTTCTACTAATAGAGCTGATGTAGCAGATGCAGCGGATAAAATTGCACCGTACTTAACAGGTGATGCTGAAGTTTATGCAAATCCAGAATTGTATTTTGACCAAGTAATCGAAATCAACTTAGACGAATTAGAACCCCATTTAAACGGTCCTTATACCCCTGATTTAGCTACTCCAATTTCTAAAATGAAAGAAGAAGCAATCAAAAATAACTGGCCTTTGAAAATTGAAGTAGGTTTGATAGGTTCTTGTACCAACTCTTCCTACGAAGATATCGCTCGTGCTGCTTCATTGGCAAAACAAGTTACAGATAAAAATTTAAAAATAAAATCTGAATTTACCATTACTCCAGGATCTGAAGTAGTTCGTTATACCATAGAACGTGACGGATTTATCGATATTTTCGATAAAATGGGAGCAACAGTTTTTGCGAACGCTTGCGGACCGTGTATCGGAATGTGGGATAGAGAAGGAGCTGAAAAAGAAGAGCGCAACACAATTGTTCACTCTTTCAATCGTAACTTCTCCAAACGTGCCGATGGAAATCCAAACACTTTGGCATTTGTAGGCTCTCCTGAATTGGTAACCGCTTTGGCGATTGCCGGAGATCTGGGTTTCAACCCATTGACGGATACCTTAATTAATGAAAATGGGGAAGAAGTAATGCTGGATGCGCCAACAGGAAATGAATTACCTCCAAAAGGCTTTGATGCCGAAGATCCAGGTTTTCAAGCGCCAGCTGTTGATGGTTCAGGAGTTCAGGTTTCTGTTAGTGAAACTTCAGAGCGCTTGCAATTGTTAGCTCCGTTTTTGCCTTGGGATGGAAAAAATATTACAGGGGCTAAATTATTGATCAAAGCTTTCGGAAAATGTACTACAGATCACATTTCTATGGCTGGGCCATGGTTGCGTTTCCGTGGGCATTTAGATAACATCTCTAATAATATGTTGATTGGTGCCATCAATGCATTCAACCAAAAACCCAATACCGTTAAAAATCAGTTGACTGGTACTTACGATGCAGTTCCGGCTGTAGCGCGTGCTTACAAAGCGGCAGGTGTTCCTTCGATTGTTGTGGGCGATCACAACTATGGGGAAGGATCTTCTCGTGAACATGCAGCAATGGAGCCGCGTTTCTTAGGTGTGAAAGCTGTATTGGTAAAATCATTTGCTCGTATTCATGAAACAAACCTTAAAAAACAAGGCCTTTTAGGATTGACATTTGCTACTGAAGCGGATTACGATAAAATCCAGGAAGATGACACCATCAACTTCACAGACTTAATTGATTTTGCTCCGGGAAAACCATTAACATTAGAATTTGTTCACGCTGATGGAACTAAAGATATTATCTTGGCAAACCACACGTACAACGCAGGACAAATTGGTTGGTTCATTGCAGGTTCAGCCTTAAACTTGATTGCTGCTGCCGGAAAAGCATAAGCATTCAAATAATTTATTTCAAAACTCTCAAGGAAACTTGGGAGTTTTTTTTTGGAGCTATTTCCTGCTCTCCGTTTCAAGCTTTTTCGTGAAATTACATTTTTTTTAGATAAAAAGGAGCTTCCTTTGGTCGCTCTTTTTTATCTAAAAAAAATGTAATTTCACTTCAAAAGGCTTTCCACTTCCATCAGGGCTATGACAAACTAACAGTGTTATTATTTTGAATAAAGAATAGATTTTACTCAAAAAAATATTAAAAAATTACAAAAAAGG
This sequence comes from Flavobacterium bomense, assembly GCF_003970355.1. Taxonomy (NCBI): domain Bacteria; kingdom Pseudomonadati; phylum Bacteroidota; class Flavobacteriia; order Flavobacteriales; family Flavobacteriaceae; genus Flavobacterium; species Flavobacterium bomense. The sequence goes on from NZ_RYDJ01000003.1 coordinate 151,181, forward strand.
TATGAAATGTTCTTTTTGGACGTTAAAAGTTAAAAAAAAGAGAAGTCCTTAAGTTATAAGACTTATATTAGCTTTTTTGTAAAATAAAATTCATCGATTTTTTTCGGCTAGTAATACTGATTCGCACTCCATTAAGTGGCTTGTTTTTTAGATCAGTAGTACCATAGTATTGTAAGATTCCTTTTTGAGTTCTTGCGATGAATTAGAATAAGATCATTCAAAATTTTACAAACACAGAATCAGGTTTTTTTATAAAAAAGGTGTTTTTCCACCCTTTTTTTATAAATAGAAAAAATATAAGCAAATAAACCAAAGCGAAATTTAATAATTATATCCCGAAATCGCTTTTGAGGAATACATAGGATAAGTAATTTGAAAGAGAAGAGTATGAGTGTAAGAGTAATTGTAGCGTTTTTTTTATTTAATAGTATAGTTCTTTTTTCACAGGAAAAAATTATAAAACATACCATCGTAAAAGGGGAAACAATATCGAGTATTGCTGAGCGCTATGAAGTGAAACAAAACGCCATTTACAAACTAAATCCTAAAGCCAAAAATCTTTTAAAGCTTAATTCAGTATTGTTAATTCCAATTATAGATCTGAAAAAAACCACTACAAAAACGAATACTCCCTTAAAATATGCTACTAAAGAGCACGAAGTACTCGCTAAACAGACTCCGTACGGAATTGCAAAGGAATACGGAATATCTCTGGCAGAATTAAACCAATCCAATCCTGAACTAGAAGCTAAAGGACTCCAAATAGGACAAAAAATCACCATTCCGGGAACCGCAGTTACAACCTCAAAAGTGGTTGTTTCTCCATCTAAAAAAGCAACTTTTACACCAGAAATAGTCCTAGACACTGAAGCAACTAATAAACAAATTTCTGAAATTTTGATACGGGAAGTTTTATCAAAAGAAACCAAATATTCCATTGCAAAACAGTACGGAATCACCATTGGTGAATTAGACAAAGCCAATCCTGCAATAGGCGTTAAACCACTTCGGGTAGGACAAAAAATCAATATTCCCGGGACTCAGTTACCCGTTACTCAAACAGCTGTAGTATTGCAGGAAGAGATTAAGGTACAAACAGCAGCACCTAAAGCCAGTTTATCTGTTGATCCTGTTGGGCCGGAAATCACAACAACCGTAGTTTTACAGTCAAAAAATGATGTACCCGTACTATCAACGGAGGGCGAAGAGAAGGAAGATTTTCAACGTATTGTGCGGGAAGTAATGCCTAAAGAGACTAAGTATTCCATTGCAAAACAGTATGGGATTACGGTTAAGGAATTAGAGAAACAAAATCCAGATGTGAAAAGAAAACTTCCCATAGGGTACAAGTTAATGATTCAGTCTCCTCGTGTACTATTAGAGAATAATAATGCTGAGGGTAATGGTATTATTGCGCAAACTAAACCGGAATTACACCCGTTTACCAAGCCTGTTTTTAATCATGATTTTCTAGATCAATTGATTGAGCATGCCTCCGAAAATATAGGAACCAGATACCGGATGGGCGGAACCACAAAATCTGGGTTTGACTGTTCTGGCTTGATGTGTACTACTTTTGAGGCATTTGATATTAAGTTGCCAAGAACATCAATAGCTCAATCCAGTTTTGGAACAAAGATTAATACGGAAGAAGCTAAAAAAGGGGATTTGATTTTCTTTAAGACAAATGGAAGGCGCCAAATTAATCATGTAGGGATGGTTGTAGAAGTTTGTGAAGGAGAGATAAAATTTATTCACGCCTCAGTGAGCAGTGGTGTTATCATTTCCTCTACAAAAGAAAAATATTATGAAAAAAACTTTACTCAAATAAATCGAGTGTTGCAGTAAAGCGCTTTTTAAAAAAATTATAAAATACCAAAGCTTTTTCAGGTAACTGAAAAGGCTTTGGTGTTTTTAGGGCTTAATTATTTAGGAAGTGCTTCACTATTTATTTCAATCCAATATCCATCAGGATCCTGAATGTAGATTTGTCTGATACCATCAGCTCGAACAGTAATTTTATCAAGTGTGCCCGGCCAATCTGAATAGGTAATGTTTAGGGTTTTTAATGCCGAAATCAATGCGTCAAAGTTGGCAGATTTAAAGGCTAAGTGGACTGCTTTATTGATTTTTACAGGTTCTTTAATCGTAGATACGAGATGTAATTCTTTTCCGTCACCTAAAGAAACCCAACGAATGCCTTCTTTTTTTGTAAGGTTTGTGATTTCTGAAAGATGTAAAATATTCTTGTAGAAATCAACCGATCGGTCTAGGTCTTTTACGGAAAGGGCAATATGATCTAATTTCAGGGAAAAGGAATTAGTGTTTTGCGCATAAATACTTGATGTACAGGCAAAAGTGAATAATAGTGTGGCTAAAAATGTGGTTTTCATAGTGTTAAATAGAATTAAGCGGTTTTAGTTTTAGGTGACTGTCCACAAAGTAGACTAAGTTTACTGCCTGCAATGGCTTCAAAAAAGGGAATCAGGCCGTTTTATATTCAATTGATGTATCTTGAAGCAATTGTTTTATAATTTTGATTTTGTGGAATAATTTGGTTTAAGCAAGATACTATTTATCACGTTGATTAATTCCTGCGTGCTGCTGGTATTCGTATTTACTGCACTACTGTTAGTACCATAAGGCGCATATATGTTTTGATTTTCTCGTGAAAAAAGTCCAATTGTTGGTGTTAGGGCTGAACTGGCTAAATGCATGATCCCACTATCAGCTCCAATAAAAAGTTTAGTATTTGCAATTACGGAGGCAATTTCTCGAATGTCTTTACTGTAAAATGTAGTTGCTTTAAAACCTATTTGGGAAATATTCTCAACGGGTAAAACCTCAATGATGTTATACTCTTGGTATTCTGTTTTTAACCTTTCATAGCATTCTTCCCACCAGGTTTCTGAATAGCATTTGTCATCTGTTGCATAGGTAAAGATGCAAATCGTCTCTTTGTCATTTTTGACTAGTTCTTGGACTATTTTTTGACCTTCAGCATGCTCAGCAAGACTCAATTTAAGATCTAACGGTGGTACTGTATTTTTATTTTCCGGGAATCCCAGAGTGGTCAAAAAGTTTCTGAATTCATATACCGGGTATTTTGCAATATGCTTGTAATCGGGATGATTTAACGATATGTCTTTATCAAGCGCTCCAAAAAATTTATATTTGGCATCTGCAAATTGAGCGGATAATCGTCCAGAAGAGGAGTTTTTATCCACATTGATGACAATGTCATATTTTTGTTTTTTAATTCGTATCCAAACCTTAAAATATTCAACAAGATTTTTGAATGGTTTTTTGGGAAGTTCAATTACGGTATCGATATTGGTATATTTTTCAAATACAATTGGTGCTAAACCACCTTTTACAAACAAATCAATCTTGCAGTCCGGAAAAGTAGCTATTACATCTTGAACAAGTGGGGTAATGAGCAACAGATTTCCCAATCTGTGGTTGGGTCTGGAAATTAAAACTCTTTTGATCTCTACTTTTTGAGTCCAATCAACTTTTTGATTCTTTTGTGAATTACCAATATTTTTAGTTAGGCCTTGTGTTGCAATTCTTCGGAATGCATTTATTTTTTTTAAGATACTCATGCGTTTAAAATAGAATTTAGAATTGAACTTTACTATTATTTATCAAAGGAATCAAGTGGTGCATAGTACGGTTCCGGAATGTAAACAATCGGAACACCTCAAAAGGTACTCGGTACGCAACAAATGTACAATTTAGATCGAAACAATGCTGTTTCTAGTCTTTATTATAATAGATTGGTTCAGTGAATTTATGAGCTATGAGCCAAGTGTATGTGTGAAGCGGTACTCAAATGAGTTTTGAATTCAAAAGTATTTTTATATATGGGTTCCAGCAGAAATACAGATTGGCCAAAGTCTGCCAGCTAAACTATATTACACACGATTTTTGTCTGGGTTCTGTTGTAATGAAGATTGTTGTAAAAATAGAACAATAAGTATCACCTCGGTATTTTATAAATTGGCACACCACATCAATTCGTACAAAGAGTGGCAAGTGTATTTTAATTTTGTGAAATGGTAGGGATATATGTAGGATATAGAAAGTCCTTATTTCTCTTTTGAATAAAAATAATTGAGCTATTCTTAAAAAAGCGTAATAAGAGCTATTATAATTGCATTTTTCGTAAAAAAACTGAATAAGTATGTAAATAGGTTTGTTTTAGTTAAAAAAATCTAAATTATTGGTGCGTTACCTTGGATACCAAGTTTGATGTCATATATTTAAAAGATCTAAACTATTTAAACTATGATTACTTTTATTATTGCAATTTTTTTATTGATTTTTGGTTACATCATCTACGGTAAATTTGTAGAGAGAAATTTCAAGATCGACGAGAACAAAACGACGCCGGCAAATGCACTTACTGATGGGGTCGATTTTGTTCCCATGAGTAGTAACAAAAACTCATTCATACAAATATTAAATATTGCGGGAGTGGGGCCTATTTTCGGTCCTATTTTAGGAGCTCTATATGGACCATCAGCTTTTATCTGGATCGTTTTAGGATCCATTTTTGCAGGGGGTGTGCATGATTACTTGACGGGAATGATTTCTATGCGGTACGGTGGTGCACATTTACCGGAATTAGCGTCTCGGTTTTTGGGCAAGTATTTTAGTCACGTTGTTAACTTTTTTGCCCTTCTTTTACTGGTTTTAGTTGGTACCGTATTTGTTTCGGCACCTGCCAAAATGATTAATGAATTAGTGGGAAATGATGCAGACATTTATCTAATTATTGTGTTCTTAATCTTCCTGTACTATATTATTGCGACCGTTTTGCCTATTGATAAAGTGATCGGTAAGATATATCCGATTTTAGGTTTTTTGCTATTGATAAGTGCCTTGGGTATTTGTATCGGGATGTTTATGTTTGGGAATCCAATCCCTGAACTAACCTTAGAAAATCTGCATCCAAAAGGAATTCCTTACTATCCGGTAATATTTTTGACTATATCCTGTGGTGCTTTATCCGGATTTCATGCCACGCAGTCCCCTATAATTTCTAGGACGATAAACAACGAAAAAGACGGTAGAAAAATTTTCTACGGAATGATGATTGTTGAGGCGGTTATTGCAATGATTTGGGCTGCAGCAGCAATGAGTTTGTTTCATGGAAACGATCTTAGTTTGTTGCTTGAAAACGGTGGTCCAGCTGCTGTTGTAAATAAAATTTCGGTAACGTTCTTAGGGACTATTGCTGGGACAATCGCAGTTTTAGGGGTGATTGTTTTACCAATTACTTCCGGTGATACATCGTTTAGAGCCGCAAGAATGATTATTGCTGATTATTTCAAAATTGATCAAAAGCTGTTGAAAAACCGTTTTATGGTTGCTACTCCACTTTTTGTAATCTCCTTTATTTTAACCAAAATGGATTTTGAATTGTTGTGGAGGTATTTTTCTTGGGCCAATCAAGTAACTGCAGGGATTGCTCTATGGATTGGTGCGGTGTATTTGTACCAAAGAAAAACTAACTATATGGTAGCTCTAGTGCCTGCTTTTTTCATCAGCTCTGTCATTGGTTCTTACCTTTGTTATGATCCTACTATAGGTTTTGGATTAGATATCAGTATTTCTAACACAGTAGGAATTTTATTCTCAATTGCTTTGACGGTATTGTTTTTTAGTGTGTTGACAAAAAGGAAATCAACATTATAGTTGCCTTAAAGTCTGCTGTATGATGTATGAAAGCAGTGTAAATCCAGGCATGATGCTAATTATAACAGGATAGGTATAATTTAATATTGAATGGGTATGGACAGAGAGCGAGTTATACTAAGCAAATGCTGTTTGTGTAGCAGTAAAACGATTTTTATACCTTTCAGTTAGCACGTATTGGACCTTAGATTTTTATAATATAGAACTAATGTAAATTAGTCTTTTGGTTGAGAAAAGAGAGATAATTTGTACTCCGTTAGCATATATTTTGCAATCTTTGGCCTCAAAAAAAATCAAACTGCATTATGAGCAAGACAAAATTAACAATCAATCGCAATGGTTCTATAAAAATAGAAGGCGATTTTGAAATAACAGACTGCGAAGGAAAAACATACGGATTAGAGGGAAGAACGGCGTTGAGTCTTTGCCGTTGCGGACTATCGGTAAACAAGCCTTTTTGTGATGGTTCTCACCGCAATGGTTTTGAACATGAATCAGCTGCATTCGACTTGCCTCCGGTGAAGATTAAGTAATATCATTTTTACAATTAAATAATAAAAGCTACATCTTATGGGTGTAGCTTTTTTTGGTTTTATTTAAACGAATTATACACAATGATTTATTCGCTGAGTTTACTACTGTTTTAAAATGATTTACTTTTTAAACTACTGATAATTGCCATCACATCTAAATCACCTAATCCTTCTTGCTCTGCGGCGGCATAACTGTCGTACAAAGGATGAATCAACGGAGAATCGAGTCCGGCTTCTTTGGCAAGTCTTAAATCTTTGACCAGATGTTTCAACGCAAATGCAGCAGGATAGGAATCGTTCAGAATGGAAGGTGTTTTAATATTCGTAATTCCGTTGCCGCAAGCACCTTGATTGATGATGTTGAGCATGTCTTCTTTGCTTACGCCGTTTTTCTCGGCAAATAAAACCGTTTCGGCTACTCCTTGAAGATTTAATCCTAATAGGTAATTGATGGCTAATTTAGCAGAACTTGCTACGCCAGGTTCCCCTACGTGAATCGCAATTTTACCCAAAACCTCAAATATGGGTTTGGCTATTTCGAAATCTTCAGCCGAAGCCCCAACAAGAATGACTAACGTTCCGTCTTGTGCTGGTTTCACACTGCCAGAAACGGGAGCATCTATAAAATGTACCTGATGTTGGTTGCAAATGGTGTTCAAATAACGCGAGGTTTCTGGGGCAACCGTACTCATATTGATGATGGTTTTGCCAGGATGTGCTTTAGATAATAAACCTGTTGGTCCTTCAAAAACTTCTTTTACCGCCGCGTCGTTGGACAGCATTGTCAAAACTACGTCGCATGTTTGCAGTAGTTCGTGCAAACTGCTTGCTGATTTTGCTCCTGAGGCCAGTAACGGTGCTTCTTTCTCTTTGGTACGATTGAAAACGGATACTTCAAAACCGGCTTTGAGTAGGTTCATAACCATTGGATTTCCCATGTTGCCAAGGCCTATCCATCCTAATTGTATTTTATTCATGTTTATTAGTGCTAAATGATATCTTTCTTTATAGATGTGACTTTATTGTTGGGTGTATACGCTTAGAAAAGTGACCCTAAAGTACCGTTTATTTTTGGAAAGAAACATAAAATAACAGTTGGAACGGTAATAATTATAAACATTCAAGTGAACGGGTTTTATAAATTCAGGTACTCCAATGTAAAAATCAGTAGTTTATAGCGTGTAATTCCGGATGTTGCTTTGGTTAGCGTCCAAAAAAGTTTTTGTTTTTTATTTGTTTTTAAAGAAGGGGAACTAGGCGAAAAAGTGGTATGTCGGAATTTCCGACTAACCATTTTACATGGTGCTATTGAAGGAAAACACAAGAAAACAGCGTCAAACATTACAACCTTGATATTATCATATCAGTTGGTTACCGTGTGAAATTGTTGCAAGGAATCCAATTTCGTATTTGGATAACCCAACGTTTAAAAGATTATCTTGTTAAAGGATGCATCTTAAACGAAAACGATTAAACGAACTCAATTATAAATATTCAGAAATACAAAATGCAATTAAACTAGCTTCAACTGCTGGAAATATTAAAAATTTATCATCGCATTCATTTAAATGGTACACTTTATACCGGAATAGGTGGTACAGTTTCACTGGAATACTTACTAACTTCTGCTTCCAAAAACAGGAAAAATCTTTGTGCTTTCCATAAGCGAATACATTAATACAAGGAAAACATCCTTACTTTTTTATTCCATGAAGGAGTGCCTCCAGACAAGAATGCTTACGAAAGAGTTATCCGAAATGTGAAAGTAAAACAAAAGTATCCGGACAATTCAAAAATGAAAATTTGGCGCAATACTTTGTAGTCATTCGTTCGGTAATGGATACTTTTATTAAAAACTGATAAAATGTTTCACTTGTTTTTTTAACTATTGCTATGTATCAACCTGAATAGTTGTGAAATTAGTAACCCTAAGGTAACAATAAAACCCACAATATTCCAAATTGTTCTGCCCAAAGCTATTTTGAAAAAGAACTGAAATAAAATAAAAAGACTAATACGATATAGGTTAATACTTCGTTCTTGTTGCTTTTTCATTGGTAGAAAAAGCTAAATAGGCAAAACCAACTATTGCAGCAAAAACGCACGAACTGTAATATCCGTATGGCATATTAATAACGCATAATAACAATGAATAATAATATTGCGAAACCTTTCATCTGTGATCGCAAAAGGGACTTTGGAAATTAAGATATTTGGCTAAACAGAAAAGGTACACATGAAAACTACATTGCATGTTTGCCGTGTCTGTATCATACTTAAAGAATTATCAGCTCAATTCATAAAATTCGTCACTTCGGTGCTCACTGGAGTAATCAGAGGGCGATGTTTTTTGAATTATTTCCAATAAAAAACCCTAACATATTGATGTTAGGGTTTTTGCTTTGGTAGCGAGACCGAGATTTGAACTCGGGACCTCAGGGTTATGAATCCTGCGCTCTAACCGACTGAGCTATCTCGCCATAATTAGGGAAAAACCTTCCCTGAATGCGGGTGCAAATATAAAAATAAAAATATTGGATGCAACTATATTTTTAATAAAAAAATATATTTTTAAAAACACTTTTTTTATGTAGTTATATTCTATATATTTCCGAAAAATTAAATGTAGGTCATGGATCAAAAAGTACGTTACGAAATCGAGTTTCCCATAAATTCTTCTCCACAATTATTGTATCAGTATATCTCTACTCCATCAGGTTTGTCTGAATGGTTTGCAGATAATGTAAACTCTCGTGGTGAATTTTTTACTTTTATTTGGAAGGATTCCGAAGAAAAAGCAAGGCTTGCCTCTAAGAAAGCAGGTGAGAAAGTAAAATTCAAGTGGGTCGACGAGAATAGTAAAGACACGGAGTACTTTTTTGAATTGCATATTTTAGTAGATGAACTCACTAAAGACGTTTCTTTAATGGTAGTAGATTTTGCTGAAAAAGACGAGGTAGACGAGGCCACATTACTGTGGGAAAATCAAATATCGGATCTTAAACATCTAATAGGATCTGTATAGTAAAATCATATTTTATGACTTATATTTGCCTTGAATAAAATTTAGGGCTTCTTTATGATTAATTTTAATGGAACTATTGTGTCTCAGGACACCAATGTATTGTTTCAAAACCGTGCTTTTCTATATGGTGACGGTGTTTTTGAAACAGTTAAAATAGTAAATAATACAATTCTTTTTCTAGAAGATCATTATTTCAGGTTAATGTCTTCTATGCGGGTGGTGCGTATGGAAATCCCAATGAATTTCACCATGGAATACCTGGAGGAACAAATTCTCTCTTTAGTAAAAAAAACGGGTCTCTCTCTTTCCTCCCGAGCCAGAATTACAGTATATAGAAACGATGGCGGGTATTATTTGCCGCAAAATAATACGGTTTCTTTTTTGATCCATTCAATAGCGCTTGAGAACACTTTGTATTCAATTGAAAAGAAAGAATATGAAGTAGATTTATACAAAGACTTCTATATCACAAAACAATTGCTGTCGTCTATCAAAACGACTAATAAAATTATCAATATAACAGGAAGTATTTTCGCTAATGAAAATGGCTTGGACAATTGCTTAGTACTCAATGATAGCAAGAATGTAGTAGAAGCATTGCAGGGGAATATCTTTATGCTAATGGGTGATAAATTGATTACGCCTCCGGTTTCTGAGGGGTGTTTAAACGGCGTCATGAGAAAACAGATTTTAAGTCTGGCTAAAAAAATAGAAACTTTAGAGGTTGTCGAGGAAGTGATCTCTCCGTTTGACCTGCAAAAAGCGGATGAATTATTTATAACGAACGTAATAAAAGGCATTCAACCCGTAACGCGATACCGCAAAAAAATATTTACAACTCACGTATCGACTCAATTATTAGAAAAACTCAACGAAATAGTCCGAAATGCTTAATTTAGGTATGGATTTTCTGGAGCATTAGACCAGATGAGGTATTCGCCGCCTAATTCCATAATCTGTTCTTTCCAGAAATGAGTGGCTGATGTTCCAATTATTTTGTTTTCATAACTGTTTGCCGTTATAATCCACGAGCGACTTTCCATTTCGCTCTCTAGTTGGTTTTCATGCCAGCCGGTATATCCTAAAAAGAATCGGATATTGTCTTTGCTTATTTCTCCTTTATTGATGAGCTCTTTAGTTGCTTCAAAGTCACCACCCCAATATATTCCGTTAGATATTTCAATGCTATTTGGAATTAATTCAGGGATATTATGAATGAAATACAAGTTGTCTTGTTCTACTGGACCACCATTATAAATCTTAAATCGTGCCGCTATCTCCGGAATTAAATCGTGGATAGTGTACTTTAAAGGTTTATTAATTATGAACCCTACGGATCCTTCTTCATTATAATCAGCTAATAAAATTACCGATCTATTGAATGATAAATCCCCAATTATCTTAGGCTCTGCTATAAGCAAATATCCTTTTTTTATCTTATCTGTTATCATCGGATTAGATTTTTCATTAAATTTAGGTTTTTTATTTTAAGGGCGCCATATAAAATCGTTGAAACGTATAAAAAAACCTTCCAGATGGAAGGTTTTATTATATTTAGGAAGGATAAAAATTAGTTTACTGCACCTTCTAATTCTGCTCCAGCTTTAAATTTCACTACATTCTTAGCAGCGATTTGAATAGTTTTTCCTGTTTGAGGATTTCTACCGTCTCTTGCAGCTCTGGCAGATACTGACCATGATCCGAAACCTACTAAAGATACTCTTCCACCTTTTTTCAAAGTTCCGCCTACGTTACCTAAAAATGACTCTAAAGCTAATTTTGCTGCAGCTTTTGTAATTCCTGCATCAGCAGCGATAGCATCGATTAATTCTGATTTGTTCATAATAATTAGTTATTAATTGTTGGTTAAAAAAAATTGTTAATACACAAATTTAGTAGGAAATACGTTCCTTGCAAGCGTTTTGTGTTAATTTAGAGTATTTTGTTGATAACTTATTTTTTTTGTTGATAAAGTAAAGATTGTTTCTTGTTAAAGTGTATGAGGTGCCCTTTTTGTTGGTGTTAATAGACTTTTGCGTCAACAGAAAATACAATCCCGTTCAGAAATTCAGAAGTATTCATTTTCTTTTTGCCTGGAAACTGTAGAGTAAGTATTTGGATAAATCCTTTTTTTACAGCTACCCTCATTTCTTTTTTGGTGCAAATTAAACTCCCGACAGCATAATTATGTTCCTCAGTGATTATTTTGGCTTCGTATAGCTTTACATTCCACTCTTCACTCTTGTCGCCAAAGTAACTCCAAGCCGCTGGGTACGGACTCAAACCTCGGATCAGATTGTTTATTTCCTGCGCTGATTTTGTCCAGTCTATTTTGCAATTCTCTTTGTTGAGTTTGTAGGCTGTTTTGATATCGTTGGTGTCTTTTTGAATCACTGTCGATACACTTCCTTTTTCGATCAGTGCCAAAGTGTCAATAACGGCCTTGCTTCCTAATTCCATTAATCGGTCATGCAAATGTCCCGCATTTTCGGTTTCATCAATTGGAATTTCCGAACTTAAAATCATTGCGCCTGTATCAATTTTATCATCGATAAAAAAAGTGGTGACACCAGTTTTAGTTTCTCCATTAATGATTGCCCAGTTTATGGGTGCCGCGCCGCGATAATTCGGTAGGAGCGAAGCATGAAGATTAAAAGTGCCTAAAGAGGGCATTTCCCAAACTACTTTTGGCAGCATTCTAAACGCAACTACAGTTTGCAAATTAGCATTCAACGCTTTTAATTCAGCTAAAAAAGTTTCGTCTTTTAAGTTTAAAGGCTGCAATAAAGTTAGATTATTGGCTAGTGCGTATTCCTTTACTGCTGAGTATTTTAATTTTTGTCCGCGACCTGCAGGTTTGTCTGCAGCAGTAATGACACCTACGACTTCGTAGTTGTTTTTAAGTATCGTGTCTAATATTCCCACGGCAAATTCAGGCGTACCCATAAAAACTATTCGTAATTTTTCCATTATGATCGTAAAGTATATTTATTATTTGGTTTAACCAAAATTGTGTTGTTTTCTAGTAAATCCTGAAGTACAAAGATAACTTCGTCTGGACTATTTTTAGTTTTATTTTGAATGTCTCTTGAGTTTAAATCTTCTGCTTGTAATAACGCAATTATTTCTTTGGAAAGCACCGATACCTCTTTTTTCTTTATTTTTTTAGTAATGCAAAAGGAGCAAACACCGCAATCAACGGTTGTTTTTTCGCCAAAATAATTTAGAATCAACTTATTTTTGCATACTTTTTTCTCACTTATATACTGAATTACGGATTGAAGCTGTTCTTTTTTTAATTGATTTTGATTTTCTAAATGCTTCGAAACTCGATTGATGGTTCTGTCATCTTCCCGAACTTCATTGAAAATTAATGTGGCGTCATTATTTTTCGAATGGTACTCTATAATTTTCTTTTCTTTTAATTTATGTAAAACAGCCTGAATTTCAGTTTCCTTATGGTTTGATTTTTTAGCAATCAGTTGCAGGTTGAATGCCGTTTGCATTTCGTAAATTCCCGGATACGTGCGCAAAATGGCTAAAATAATTTCCTCGTCATTTGGATTTAAACTCATATACCGAATCACTTCTTTGGAGGGAATAAGAAACTGCAGGGTGATTTTTTCTGAAAATTCTTGAGACAGGCTAATAATTCCTTGTCGGTCCAGGAATTGCATTGCATGGTACGTTTTTAAGGTTGGGAATTCATATTTTAAACAAAAATGATGCAAATTGAAGGTAAACTGTTCATTGATTCCTTCTCCGTAAGCGATTTGAAAATAGTTGCAAAGCTTGACATACATGAGATTCAAAAACTTTTTATCAGGAAGAATAGTGATAAATTGGCTTTGAGCCTGAATGATGTCAGAGGGACTGGTTAATAAAACCGCAAAAGCTCTTTCTCCGTTTCTACCCGCACGTCCGGCTTCCTGATAATAATTTTCCATATTTTCCGGAAGCTGAATGTGAATGACCGTTTTTACATTGGCTTTGTCAATTCCCATTCCAAAAGCATTGGTTGCCACAATTACCTGTACATCCTCATTCATCCAGGATTCCATGTTTTTATCTTTTTCTTTGGACGAAAGTCCGCCGTGATAATACGTAGCTTTAAATCCTAATGAATTCAATTGAGAGGAAATATCCAGACACGATTTCCTGTTTCGTACATATATTATGGAAGGTTGTGGATTTTTCTTCAGGATTTGTTCGATTCGGAACAGTTTATCCTCGACCTCAAAAATCATATAAGCAATATTTTCTCTGGCAAATGATTTTTCAAAAATCTGTGGTTTATGTAGTCCCAGTTCTGCGATGATATCTTTTTTGACTCTTGGCGTTGCAGTAGCGGTTAAGGCTAAAAATGGGACTGTTGGAAAATGCTTTTTTAGTTCTGAAATTTTTAAATAAGCTGGTCGGAAATCATGTCCCCATTGGGAAACGCAATGCGCTTCATCGATTGTGATTAAATGGATGGGAAGATTTTTTATTCGTTCTAAAATCCAATCGGATTGAAGACGCTCTGGCGATAAATAAAGGAATTTGTAATTTCCGAATTGGCAATTGTCCAATAAATCAATCATTTCTTCGGATCGAATTCCGCCTGTCAGGGCTATGGCTTTGATGTTTCGCTGTTGCAAATTGGCGACTTGATCTTTCATGAGCGCTACCAATGGCGAGATAACCAGGCAAATGCCTTCTTTCATCATTGCCGGAATCTGGAAACAAATTGATTTTCCACCGCCGGTTGGCATCAATGCAAAAGTATCTTGACCACTTAAAACGGAATCGATGATTTCCTTTTGCAGTGACCTGAATTTGTTGTGCTTCCAATATTTTTGAAGAATAGCTTCTGCTTCTTGCATAGAGTATAGATTTCATTTCATTGAAAAACAGTCCAAAGCATAGATCCTAAACCTGCAGACTATCTGGAAATTTCATCTAAGATAAAAAGAATTCGGTTATCCATCGTATCTTTTGGAACTTCTATGAGTTTGTACCCATAATTTTCATAGGTTTCAGTGAGATGATTGTAGATGAGTTTCGCTTGTTCGAAGTTTTCATAACGTTCGTGGTCGCTGATATAAATTTCTTCCCAAGGTGGGAGTATGAATATTTTTGAGTAGGTGTGTTCGCGGCAAGCCGTATCAAAAGTAGCAGGATAACTATCGCCTATGTAATGCATATAGGCCAAAACATCCGGAATTCCTCTGTCTATAAATACAATATCGTGGATTTCTTTAGAAGCATTTTGAAATTGTTTTTTTCTTCCTTCAAGAAGCAATTCGCTGAATAACAGTGGTTTTTCTAGGAATAATTGCTCGATTCCTTGTTTTTTTGCTTCCAATGTTACTTCCCGGGAAATTTCGGGATAACAACAATGTCCCTGAGCTATCAATCCATCGATGATAGTAGTTTTACCGGTTCCTGGACCGCCAATGATAACTATAATTTCTTTCTGCACTTTTAAAAAATAAGGGGCAAATTTACTTAAACTTATTGGGATTTGAAAAAATCATTGCGGTTAAAGTGCGATTAGACAAAAAATCATATTTCAAAATTCATAATTCACGTTTGAAACCGTATATTTGCCTTTATTTTTAAATAAAAAATGGATAAGAAGACGGAAGAATTTTACGATAGATTAAAAGTAGAGTTGGATATGAGCAATACATGGCCAGCAGAATATTTATTTAAATTTATTGTGCCAACAGAAAGTGATAATGTAGAACGCGTTGAGTTGGCTTTTGATTGCATGGGAGCGGTTATCAAAACCACAAAATCCAAGACTGGCAAATTTACCAGTATATCTGTTGATGTGACTGTGAAAGATGCACAAGAAATAGTAGATAAATACCTAGAAGTCTCTACAATAAAAGGCATTGTTTCTCTTTAGATATAAAAAAATTGGGATGGGTGTTCGAATGATTCCACTATTCGAAAAAGAAAACACGTAAATCAAAAAAATATACATTCAAATATGAATTCAAAATATAGTAAAGAAAATGCGAACGATGTAGTGCATCATTTGGAATACAATGCAGAGCGATCGCATTTGATTATTCCGGAGTACGGGCGTCATTTGCAAAAATTAATTGATCAGGCAACTAAAATTGAAGATGATGTAGAACGCAATAAAGCGGCAAAATACATTATTCAGGTCATGGGTAGCTTGAATCCGCATTTGCGTGATGTTCCTGATTTTCAGCACAAATTATGGGATCAAATTTTCATAATGTCTGATTTTAAACTAGTGGCGGATTCGCCCTACCCAACTCCATCTCGCGAAGTCTTGCAGCTGAAACCGGATGTGTTGAGTTATCCTCAGAATTTTCCTAAATACAGGTATTACGGCAACAACATAAAATACATGATTGACGTGGCCAATAAATGGGAAGATGGCGATATGAAAAGTGCCTTGGTGAAAGTAATTGCCAATCACATGAAAAAATCATATTTGAGTTGGAACAAAGACACAGTAAAAGATGATGTCATTTTTGAACATTTATTTGAACTCTCCGATGGCAAGTTGAATTTGATTCAAAGTTCAGAGGAATTATTAAATACCACTGATTTATTACGAACCAATAAGCGGGTTTCGAATAAAATATTGCCGGTAGGACAACCCAAAATTCTTAGCAATAAGAATACAAAAACAGGAAAACCAAATCCGATTCACAAGAACCAAAATAGGAAACCTTTGTAAGTCAGTTATAAATTGGAGTTATAAGTTTTGAATTTTGTTCTATTACTTTTAGCTCGTAACTTTTTAACTCATAACTAATAATTTATAACTCATAACTGTAAAAAATGGGAATTTTCAAAATAGAAGGTGGCATCAGTCTAAAAGGAGAAATCACGCCACAAGGGGCAAAAAATGAAGCGTTGCAAATTTTATGTGCCGTTCTTTTAACACCTGAAAAAGTAATTATCAATAATATTCCTGATATTATTGACATCAATAAACTAATTACGCTTCTAGGAAATTTAGGAGTAAAAATTCAAAAAAATGGATCAGGCTCGTATACTTTTCAAGCTGATGAAGTGAATATAGAGTATCTGGAAACCGAAGCATTCAAGAAAGAAGGCGGTTCTTTAAGAGGTTCTATTATGATTGTTGGACCACTTTTGGCACGATTTGGAAAAGGATATATCCCAAAACCAGGTGGTGATAAAATAGGCCGCCGAAGATTGGATACGCATTTTGAAGGATTCATCAATCTGGGCGCTAAATTTCGTTACAACAGAGAAGATCATTTTTATGGCGTTGAAGCACCAAAAGGATTAAAAGGGGCCGATATGTTATTAGACGAAGCCTCCGTAACCGGAACCGCAAATATTGTTATGGCTGCCGTTTTGGCCAAAGGAAAAACAACAGTGTATAATGCAGCTTGTGAACCTTACTTGCAACAATTGTGTAAGATGTTGAACTCTATGGGAGCTAAAATAACTGGAGTTGGGTCTAACTTATTGACTATTGAAGGAGTTGAAAGTTTAGGTGGTTGCGAGCATAGAATTCTTCCAGATATGATTGAAATTGGGAGCTGGATTGGCCTGGCTGCAATGACAAAATCAGAGATTACAATAAAAAATGTCAGCTGGGACAACCTTGGTGTTATTCCTACGACCTTTAGAAAACTTGGAATTACGCTGGAACGTCGTGGCGATGATATATACATTCCTGCTCACGTAGATGGATATGAAGTAAAAACAGATATTGACGGTTCTATTTTGACAATTGCTGATGCACCTTGGCCCGGATTTACTCCGGATTTATTGAGTATCGTGCTTGTAGTTGCCACTCAGGCAAGAGGTGATGTTTTGATTCACCAAAAAATGTTTGAAAGCAGATTGTTCTTTGTGGATAAACTGATTGATATGGGAGCAAAAATTATGTTGTGCGATCCGCATAGAGCAGTTGTGATGGGACATGATTTCAAATCGCAGCTCAAAGCCACCACAATGTCATCACCGGATATTCGTGCGGGAATTTCATTATTGATTGCTGCGCTTTCCGCAAAAGGAACGAGTACAATTCAAAACATTGAACAAATCGACAGAGGATACGAACGTATTGACGAACGATTGAGAGCTATTGGTGCAAATATTGTACGTGCATAAATAACATAAATCATAAAAATTTTCGTTTAAGTAAGCCAGAAAGAATTTAAATCTAAAATTCAATTCGGTTTACTTAAACGATTTTACTTTTATTTCATCTTTAAACAAAGCGCATGTCAAGCGAACAAACAGCGATCAAGGCGACTTATTTTAGCATTATAGGGAATACTTGCCTGGCTATTATTAAAGGGTTGGCCGGTTTTTTCGGAAATTCGTATGCACTAATTGCAGACGCAATTGAATCAACGACTGATATTTTTGCTTCTTTTTTGGTGTTGTTCGGAATTAAATATTCCAACAGGCCAGCGGATAAAAATCATCCGTACGGACATGGTAGAGCAGAACCTTTGATTACTTTTCTGGTGGTAGGTTTTTTGATTACTTCGGCCACAATTATTGCCTATGAAAGTATTGTAAATATTGGAACGCCACATCAATTACCAAAACCATGGACATTACTCGTTCTGGCTGCAATTATTATTTGGAAAGAATATTCGTTTCGACTGGTGATGAAAAGAAGCATTCAAACCAATAGTTCCTCACTACGAGCTGATGCTTGGCACCATCGCAGTGATGCCATAACTTCTGTGGCGGCATTTGTTGGAATTTCGATTGCCTTGATTTTAGGGGATGGTTACGAATCTGCGGATGATTGGGCTGCACTTTTTGCTTCGGGATTCATACTTTATAACAGTTACCTTATTTTTAGACCCGCTTTGGGCGAAATAATGGACGAACATTTATACGACGATTTAATAGCTCAAATCCGAATGGTTTCCATTCAGGTTGACGGAATTATCGATACCGAGAAATGTTTTATTCGAAAAGCCGGCATGCAATATCATGTAGATTTGCATGCTACTGTCGATTCAAATATTACCGTGAAAGAAGGACACGATCTGGCTCATAAACTAAAGGATACTTTGCTAGAGGAAATTCCGGAATTGGGACAGGTGTTGATTCATGTGGAACCAAATGATTAATATTGTGGTGTATGATAAAACTAAAAAAGACACCAAAACTATTTTCGAGTGCCTTTTTTTAATTCGTTATGTTTTTGTCACATCGAGCGCAGTCGAGATGCCGTTATATTTTCCGACTGTACTGCAACTGACAAATAGATTCTTTTTTACTCCAATATATTCAAAAATTTGAGCCCAAATACTACGCCGTCTCCTTGAAATCCATTTTGGTACGAACGAACATAATCGATACGGAGCATTTTAAATTTACCAAAACCTAAATTGTCTAACCCAACTGTAATTTCAGTATAAGGTTTGTTGTTTGGCGTAGACAGCGCGTGAGCACCCAGTGTCAAAGTTGATTTTAGTTTGTTCAATAAAGGTATTTTATTCATGATATAGCCTTTGTCGTTGTATTCCGTATGCACTTCAAAATAGCTGTCATTCGTACTGTTAGAGTAATACGGCAGTAAGTTAAATACATTCAAATAGCGCGCTGACTGCCCAATGTGGGTTTGATTGCCATTAAAATGCTTGTAATCTATAAAAGCAATGTTATCTGCATTCAGAAACTTTCCCGCTTTTAGATTCAACCCTAAAACACCTTTATTTTTCAATGTCAAATCATACGTTAATCGGCTATTGAAATGGTCAAACTCATACTTCTTTTCATTAGCCGCAATTGCTTTTTCATAGCCTAAATAAAGAGTTGGATATTTTTCATTTCGGATGTTAAATTTTCCATCGGGACGGGAGGAATATTTGTTTCCAAAATTGATTTTTGCAAGTAAATTAATTTTCGTTAAATGATGTTTTTCAAAATTGGGAGTGGTGAAATCATTTGGTGCCAACGGATTATTCGAAGTGTATAAATCGTCCTTGTTAAAAAAAGAAAAATCCGTATTGTTGAATACTGGTTTGCGTTGCTGGTATTCTATCTTTCCATTGAGATTCACGCCATTTGCAACATCTTGGCTGTAGCCAATTGCCGCTGATTCCAGATTATACAACTTCATAAAATTGTTCTTGAATGCTAGGGAACTGATCGTGTTTATTATTTTACTGATGGGTTCATTCGGATTAAATTGCTTTACAGAACTGCCTCCTGTCATATATAAAGTGGCATAATTCTGATTGTTGAACCGGTGGATAAATTGTCCAGTGACACGCAAACGATCTTCGGCAAAACCGTAATTGAGTTTTGTACTTATGGAAGTATAGATTCCTTTACTTTCCTGATTTTTCCAGTTGGTGTATTTAAATCCTGAGTCAAAATTATATCCTTGCACCGTATTGAAACTCAATGAACCAAGATTTAATAATCCTTCATAACTAAAACTGTGTTTTTTGCCACTGTTTTTATAGGTGTAGCCGCTCAGTAGCTTCAAGATTTTGAACTTGTTCTCTTTTGTGTCTACTGAATCCAGGTATTTTTCGGAATTTCGGACCTTGTAAATGCTGTCTTTTCTAAAATAATCCATGCTTTCTTCATTTGTTAACGGAATGGGTCTGTTGGTATTCCAGAATAAGCTGTCTTTTTTATTGGCATTTATTTCGATTCTCGTAATTTCATTTGTAAATGTTTTGGGTGCAAAAGCATTTATGAATTCATAATTGCTATACACGTAATTGTATTTTCCGGTAAATTTTATCCCAAAAGCACCTGCTGTGATTTCGAGACTTTGGGTATTTTTGGCCCAGATTTTATTGCTGTTGTTGTAACTGAAATTTTGTTTTAAGGTCATCACATCCAGAAATTCTTCTTTTATTCGGTAGCCTTTTATATCCAGATCAACGGCGTAAATCGCCCAGGAGTCTTCCACTATATAAATGTACCCTTCAAAAACGGGTTCACTGTCGCGCTTTGCAATCACTTTTATTTTGTTGATCATGTTTGTATTCTCGTCAAAAAAAGTGCTTTCTAAGGTGTAATTATAGTAGTTGAACGCGTTGTTCGCTATTGGAGAAATCATTTGGACACTAAAATCGATGGTGTTGTCATAAAAATCGTAGAATGAAGATGTAGCCGTATTGTAGCTGTAGCCATTGTCTCTGCCACTTACTTTTGAGGCAGTAACTACTTCTTTTAAGTTATTGGGTTTCTCAAATGCTATTTTTGAAAACGTTTCAGATAAGGAAATAATTCCGGTTCCGGTAGAATCCAGTGCGCCATCAAGATCACCAATTTTTTGGCCTAATATTTTTTTTGGGGCATTTTTCAGTTTAAAAATACCGCGAGAATAAAAATCAGCATTGAATCGATTTGTTTTTTTGGTGTTTTGTTTTCTGCTGGCAATGGCACTTTTTATTATCGCTAAAGCTGGATTGTTTTTTTTGTTGATGATTACTTCGTTCAGCGAGAAACTTTCTTCGATCATTTTGATGTGCAACGAATAAGGGAGTTTGTCTGTTTGTATAAGTACTTTCTGGGTTTTAAAACCTAAAAATTGAAAGACAACTGTTTGTTTTTCCTTTTTCTTTAAGTTGAATTCATAGTTTCCTTGCTCGTTTGAAGTGGTTCCATTATAGGTGTCCTCCTGAAAAATAGTCACAAAAGGCAAGGGATTTCCTTTTTCGTCCGAAACGGTTCCTTTAATTTGTGCAGTACTGACAAATGAAACTAATAAAAGCAGTAGAAAGTAGTATTTTTTCATGAAGGTTTTTTCTTTCACAAAAATAGAAGAAGTTACAAAAGAGCGTATTAATTATTTGTTAAAGATTTATCTAATGGCTTATTTTATTTTGATACTACAAAAATGACTGAATCGCCAGCTCATAACTCTTTAAACCAAAACCCAGAATAACACCTTTGGCATTTCCAGAAATATAGGATTGATGTCTAAAACTTTCACGGGAAAACGTATTCGAAATATGAACTTCAACCACTGGAGTGGTAACGGCTTTTACAGCATCGCCAATTCCTATAGAAGTATGCGTATACGCTCCGGCATTTAGGATTATGCCATCAAATGAAAAACCAAATTCCTGAATTTTATCAATTAATTCCCCTTCAATGTTACTTTGGAAATAAGTAAATGCTATTGCTGGGTATTTAATTTGTAAAGTAGTGAAATATTCTTCAAAAGTTTGATTTCCGTAAACTGAAGGCTCGCGTTGACCCAGAAGATTGAGGTTCGGTCCATTGATGATACTAATTTTCATAAGTAGTTGCTATTTGTTTTTTATTTGAATATCGAATTCCCATGTGGCTTATCTGGTTTTCATTACATTTCCGATACGCTCATTTTATAATTCCTGATTCTGTAAAAATAAAAAAACCGTTCCACTTTATAGAACGGTTTTAATAAATTTAATTTTTTATTTTTTTAGAATGTGAATCCTGCGGAAATTTGAAGAACAGAGTTCTTAACTTCTGCTTGTTTTGAAGCTTCAGTTAATCCTAACACATAACGACCTTGAAGGAAAATGTGTTTAGTGACATTTAGAGTTAAACCACCGGCTACTCCAAATTCAAAAGTTTCTGCATTTTTTACATCAAATTCATTTCTTTCACTCAATAGGAATGAAGCTTGTGGTCCAAGATCTAAACTTACTGTTTTGTTGAAATGAAATTTAGCCATGACAGGAATAGATAAATACCCTAATTCATTTTTGAACTCATCGACAGCATTTTTATACGTTGCTCCCTGAGTGGAATACAATAATTCGGGTTGTATCGAAAAACCATCTGTCAATTTAAGTTCAGCTACTAAACCCCCATGATAACTGGTAATCGCATCAGTGTTGTAATTATTACTGTTTACTGTGATATCAGTTCCTGATTGATTGGCGTAATTTAAACCCCCTTTAAACCCAAACTTGATCAATTGTGCTTGCATGTCTACTGACGCGGCAAGAAGAACTACTGCAACTAGAATTATTTTTTTCATAATTTTTTTTTAAATTAATTTAATGAGAGCATGTATTATAAACTGTTTTGTTTGATTATTATTGTTGTCTTATCTCTAATCAAAAATTAGTCCACATTTTGTTAATAGGAATAATAGTTATTTTTTTTTAATTATTATTCTTGGTTAGTTTGGATTAAAATGTTACAATTGAGTGCGTTGTGTATTTATAAATTTATAATTATATTTTTTATGTGAAGAAAAATACTGTCAATTTTAAAAGTTAATTTTTTCATAAAAATCGTACAAATTATTTAGCGTTATCTACTTTCGTTCCAATAAAAACAAATCAACATGAAAAAAAATATGCTGTGCGGTATTGTCTTTTTTGCTTTTTTAGTTGCTCAAGCTCAAGAAAATGAAGTACAAATACAAGGAAATCAAGTTTCTAAAGGAAAATGGTTAATTGAAGCAAATACAGGTTTTGGGCAAAATGTAGGCAATACTTCTTTGTACTTTAAAACATCTGATGGTGTTACCGCCTATAATATAGGGGTTGAAGGGGGGTTATTTTATTAAAGATAACTTAGCAATTAAAGTGGGATAGGCTATGGCGACGATGGTGTCAGTACTCTCACGGACCCAATTGCGTATAAATTAGGATTGAAGTATTATTTTAAAAGTAAAATTCCGGTCGAGATTTCCTATAATGGTGTAGGCTTTGGCGATACAGATGCAAATCCTGCCTACATTGGTTTTCAAGCAGGATACGCTTTTTTTCTTGGCAAAAATGTAAGTATGGAACCAGGTATTCGCTACAATAATGCGGTTAACAAGTCGTTTTATGATTCAAATTTTCAATTTAATATGGGTTTTGCATTGCATTTCTAAAGTTTGCATAGTTACATTCAAAAGCCTCTCAATTTGGAAGGTTTTTTAATGAATAAAAGTGTTACTTTGTGTTTATGAATTGGACTGCTTACATAAAAAGGTATCAATCGTACTTAAAAATTGAGCGCGGTTTGTCTCACAACACAATAGAAAATTATTCGTTTGATGTACAACGATTGTGTCTTTTTTTGACTGAAAATAAAATGGAAGTTTCACCCATTCAAATTGATGAAGAAATACTTCAACAGTTTATTTACAGTGTTTCAAAAGAAGTGAATCCCCGTTCACAAGCCCGAATTATCTCTGGTCTTAAAAGTTTTTTTGGTTATTTAATGTTTGAGGACTATCGAACAGATAATCCATTAGAACTTATAGAAACACCCAAAACGGGCAGGAAACTTCCAGATATTTTATCTGTTGATGAGATCGATACTCTTATTGCAGCCATTGATTTGACCTCTAATGAAGGGGAACGCAATCGCGCTTTGATGGAAACCCTTTATGGTTGTGGGCTTCGGGTTTCGGAATTAGTGGCATTAAAAATGTCCGACTTGTTTTTTGAAGAGGGTTTTATAAAAGTTACCGGAAAAGGAAACAAACAGCGCTTTGTACCTGTAGGGGATTATACTCAAAAATTCATCATTATCTACAGGGATACAAAACGAAATCAACTGAATATAAAAAAAGGTTTTGAAGATACGTTGTTTTTAAATAGAAGGGGAAGCCAATTGACAAGAGCCATGATTTTTACGATAATCAAAAATTTAGCGTCAGTCATAGCGTTGCACAAAACAATTAGTCCACATACCCTGCGGCATTCTTTTGCCACACACCTTTTAGAAAACGGGGCTGATTTGCGTGCAATACAATTGATGCTTGGTCATGAATCAATCACCACAACGGAAATATACGTACACCTTGAAAGAACATTTCTTACTCAGGTTCTAAATACTTTTCACCCAAGAAAGTAATATTTTTATTAGCTTAACCTGTTGGTTGTAATTAGATTTTGATGAAAATTTTCGTCAGTTCGAGTGATCCCGCTTTTAGGCGGGATTATATCGAGAACTAGAAAATTAGTATTAATAACGATTCTCGATACACGTCACTTCGAGTGCGAAGCGTATCGAGAAGTTTTGTTCCGTTTTACTCTACAAAAAACACTCGAACTGACGTTTTGAACAATTGTACCCAACGGGTTAGTTTAGTTTAGTTGAAATTTTATAAAATTGATACTTTTTTTATGTTTGAATAAAAATAAAATCTAAATTATAATCGCATTTAAATGATATAAAAAGTAATTATGGTTTTTGATGTTCCCTAAAACGAAAATTACCAAGAGATAAATAATTTTTAAAAACCGTATTTTCAGTGCAAAAAAAAACTTCTCCATACGGAGAAGTTTTTTTGTTTCTTATAATGGGAATAAATTATTTAGCAATATTCACAGCTCTTGTTTCCCGTATTACGGTTACTTTAACTTGGCCCGGATAGGTCATTTCTGTTTGAATTTTTTGTGAAATATCAAAAGATAAGGTAGCCGCATTTTCATCCGAAACCTTTTCGCTCTCTACGATAACCCGAAGTTCTCTACCAGCTTGAATGGCATAAGCATTTTTCACACCGCTAAAGCCGTACGCTACTTCCTCAAGATCTTTTAGACGTTGTATATAAGAATCCAAGACTTGTCTTCTTGCTCCTGGTCTTGCACCTGAAATAGCATCACAAACCTGAATGATCGGGGATAGTAATGATTTCATCTCTATCTCGTCATGGTGAGCACCAATCGCATTACAAACCTCTTCTTTTTCACCGTATTTTTCAGCCCATTGCATTCCTAATAAAGCGTGTGGTAAATCACTTTCAGCATCTGGAACTTTACCAATATCGTGCAATAAACCAGCTCTTTTAGCCAGTTTTACGTTTAAGCCAAGTTCAGCTGCCATGATTCCACATAGTTTAGAAACTTCCCGGGAGTGTTGCAATAAATTTTGTCCGTAAGAAGAACGGTATTTCATGCGTCCTACTACTTTAATCAATTCAGGATGTAATCCGTGAATTCCTAAATCTATAACGGTACGTTTACCCACTTCTATAATTTCATCGTCAATTTGTTTGGCAGTTTTTGCTACTACTTCTTCAATACGAGCGGGGTGAATTCTTCCGTCAGTCACTAATTTATGTAGTGCCAAACGTGCAATTTCTCTTCGAACCGGATCAAAACAGGAAAGGATAATCGCCTCCGGGGTGTCATCTACAATGATTTCTACTCCTGTAGCTGCTTCCAGTGCACGGATATTTCTACCTTCACGGCCTATGATTCGTCCTTTTACATCATCAGATTCAATGTTGAATACTGAAACGCAATTTTCTACTGCTTCTTCGGTTCCAACTCTTTGAATGGTGTTGATGATTATTTTCTTAGCCTCTTGTTGTGCTGTAAGTTTCGCCTCTTCAATCGTGTCTTGTATGTGAGACATTGCTTTGCTTTTAGCCTCGGCTTTAAGTCCTTCAATCAATTGATTTTTTGCTTCCTCTGCGGATAAGCCGGAGATTACTTCCAATTGTTGCAATTGACTCTTATGAAGTTTGTCCACTTCAGCCTGTCTTTTGTCTAAAACGTCTATTTTAGAGTTGTATTCTACCGTTTTTGCTTCAAAATCATCATTTACTTTTTTAGCTTTTGATAATTCATTTGAAATTTGAGATTCTTTGTCCCGAACTCTTTTTTCTATTTCAGCGACTTTTTTATCACGAGAAAGGATCACTTGCTCATGTTCTGATTTTAATTCAATAAATTTTTCTTTCGCTTGAAGAATTTTATCCTTCTTTATATTTTCAGCTTCAAGATTGGCATCTTTAAGAATCGATGCGGCTTCTTTTTTTGAATTCTTAATCAAGTTAGAGATATTGCTTTTTTCTATCATTTTTGCGATGGCAAAACCGCCTGCAATACCTATAATTCCCGTAATAATAATCGTTAATATGTTGTCCATGTTTGTTAAAATTTATAAATAAAAAAGCCTACATTAGTTGTGTTGAATAAACTCGGAAAGACAAGTTTTGAGCTAACTCACTGTTCAAGTTTCCTCGCCGGGGCGTGGCATGCTTTAGTAGTGATGATTTGCTCATTCTAAATTGTTAGTGTTGAGTTTACCAAATGTGAACTAATGTAGGCAGTATCTTAGTTTTTGTAAAGAACGTTTATTTGTCGAGATATTGATCTAAAACCGCATTGATTTTTTTAATTCTTTCAATGGTTTCTTCTCCATCAATTGCATTATCAATTTGTTTTTGTTCCGTTTGTGAGGCAAATTGCAGGGCACACATTGCTAAAACATCCTGCTTATCACGAACGGCATAGTTTTCTTCAAATTGCTTTATCATTTTATCAATTTTTTTTGAAGCACTTCTCAGTCCTTCTTCCTGTGAAAGATCAACCGTTAACGGGTAGACTCTGTCTGCAATTGATATTTTAATTTTAAGCTTTTCGTCCATATCTTTTATTAGTCTGATAGCTGGGCTATACAATAATCAATTTCGCGAATTAATGAATTTATTTTAAACTTGGTATCTCTTTTATTATCGTCACTGCCTAGTAATGCATTCGCTACTTTGAGTGTTTCATACTGCGTTTTTAAGGCCTCAATCTGTTGTGATTGAGTTAGTATTATAGATGCAGTTTTTGTTAATTCGTTTCTTAAATCTTGATTGTTTTGTTCCAAACTTTTCATTTTTATGAAAAGTTTTTCAACTTTATTTTCAAGAGTATCAATAATTTCTGCAATTGCACTCATTATATATTCTAATTCATTACATAATCATACAAAGTTAGTATTCCTTTTTAATTTTGCAATATTTTATTATTTTTTTTGCATTTATTTAGTTAAATAACAGTTAAACAATTGATTAGGAACTGTTTTTTTTTAGAACTGTTTTTGCATACTTTTTTTTTACCTTAGCAAAAATGTAAACAATGAAATTTTCTCTTTATTTAGTATTTTTTTGCAACTTTGTTTTTGCGCAAGCGGAGTATCCAAAAGATTATTTTAGGTCTCCATTAGACATCCCGATGCAATTGTCAGGGAATTTTGGAGAATTGCGACCCAACCATTTTCATGCAGGATTTGATTTAAGAACCCAGCAAAAGGAGGGTTTCAAGGTGTATGCAGTAGCCGATGGGTATGTGTCCAGAATAAAAATTTCTACTTTTGGTAATGGAAAAACAATTTATATCAATCATCCTAATGGTTTTACATCCGTTTATGGGCATTTAAAAATGGCCAATGGTGCTATTGAAAGCTACATCAAAAACAGCCATTATAAAGAGGAATCCTTTGAAATTGAAATGTTTTTTAAACCCGATGAAATGCAGGTTCAAAACGGGGATGTTATCGCTTTTTCTGGTAATACAGGATCTTCTCAAGGTCCTCATCTGCATTTTGAATTTCGAGATTCCAAAACGGAGTTCATAATCAATCCCATGCTTTTTGGCTACGATACATATTTAAAAGACACTAAAAAACCAATTGTTTCAGCCGTTTACGTGTACCCTTTAGATTCAAAAACAACAGTTAACCATTCCAAACGACCAATAGCTCTCAATGTTTCGTTACAAAAAGATGGGACTTACCTGTCTGATAAAGTAACCGCAAATGGCGTGATTGGTTTTGGTATTTCCGCTTCTGATAGTGATGATGTCTCGTTTAATGTTAACGGAGTGTACAAGGTGCACTCCTTTTATAATGGGAAGCCAAATTTTGGGTATGAATTCAATACCTATTCCTTTGATGAGATGCGTTACATTAATGCTTTGATTGATTATCCCAGATATAAAAAAACGCAACAACGGGTTCAGAAACTTTTTATGAAAACTCCGTATAATTTGAGCATTATTCAAGCCGATGAAAATAAAGGTGTGTTGCAAATAACGCCAAATTTAGCTTCGTTGTATCGCATTGAAGTGTCGGATTTCTTTGGAAACAAAAAAATAATAGCGATTCCTATTCAATATGATTTATTGCCAACGGTTATAAGCCCGGAACCTGCGGTGTCAAATTATTTTGTGAACGCTAACGTAGATAGCAATTTTGCTTTAGAGAACATGTCAGTTTTCTTTCCTGCGGGAACATTTTACGATGATTTTAATATGAATTTTGATGTAAAAAACGACATTTTATGGTTGCATGATGACACCGTTCCTGCCCATAGTAATTTTACTGTTTCTATTGAAGACACAAAAGCTACGGAACTGCAAAGAGAGAAAATGTTTATTGGCAGAATCGACGGAAAAGCTACAAATTACAATCCAACATACATAAAAGACAACGTATTTAGCACCAAAGTCAAAATTTTGGGCAAATATGCTTTGGTTTCTGATACCGTTGCTCCTAAAATCACCATGAATGCACCTGTAGAAGGAAAATGGATCAGTGCACAAAAAACGATTCAGCTTTCTATATCCGATGATTTGTCAGGCATCAAATCATACAATGGGTATTTGAACGGAAAATGGGTATTGTTTGAATATGATAATAAAACCAGAAAAATTACTCATTATTTTAGTGATGGGATTGTTGCTGAAGGCGCCAATGATTTAAAAGTGGTAGTGACGGATAATGTAGGAAATTCAACTACCTTTGAAACGCATTTTTTTAGAAGTCAAAAATAATAAAAGCCAAACCATTTGAGCACGAATCGATTATTACCTGTATTCTTTTTTTTTCTTCTGAGCCTTACTGCAGCAGCCCAAACGGCTAGGATCAAAGGGGTGATTTTGGATGAAAACAACCAGCCTGTGGCAAGCGTAAATGTTTCGTATTCCGGTAGTGGAACAAGCTCCAATCAAAATGGATTTTATGTGCTAAAAGTTCCTGCGAATAAACAAGTTACGCTTGTTTTTACACATGTTTCGCTGAAGAAAATAACGGTAACTTTTGTATTGGAACCAAAAGAGGAAAGGGAGTTCAACCCTGTAATGACGAATCGGAAGGAGCAAATGGGAGAAGTTATTATAAAGGCAAATAACAGAAAACAGATCCAGGGAATTAGTACAATTGAACCAGAAATGATCCGAAAAATTCCTGGGACTAACGCCGGTGTCGAGAATATTTTGAAAACATTGCCGGGAGTAAACTCAAATAACGAATTGAGTACGCAATACGCCGTGCGTGGGGGAAATTACGATGAGAATTTAGTTTATGTGAATGAAATTGAAGTCTATCGTCCGTTTCTAATTCGGTCGGGGCAACAAGAAGGGTTGAGTTTTACCAATACGGATTTAGTGCAAAATGTTGATTTTTCAGCGGGTGGTTTTCAAGCGAAGTTTGGAGATAAATTATCCTCGGTTTTAGATATTACGTATCGAAAACCGATTAAATTTGGCGCAAGCCTTGAAGCGAGTCTTCTTGGCGGAAGCCTTTCTGTAGATTTGGTTTCCAAAGATAAAAAATGGTCTGCGGTTACGGGAGTCCGCTACCGCAACAACAGTCTTCTGGTGAATAGCCAGGAAACACAAACAAATTTCACGCCTTCCTTTGCAGATATTCAAACCAATATAAATTATAATGCTTCGGCGAAATGGCAATGGAGTTTTTTAGGTAATATTTCCCAAAACAAATACCAGTATCAACCATTAACCAGACAAACTAATTTTGGAACTATAGATAATCCAATGCGTCTTTCTGTTTTCTATGAAGGACAGGAAAAGGATCAGTACGACACGTATTTTGGCGCGGTGAAAACAACCTTTAACGTTTCGGATAATTTTACGTTGAAATTTATTGGTTCTGTTTTTCATACTTTAGAACAAGAATATTTTGATATTTTTGCCCAATATCGCTTAGGCGAAGTGGATTCCAGTATTGGTTCTGAAACCTATGGCGAAGTCGCTTTTACAAGAGGAATTGGCTCCCAGCTCAATCATGCCAGAAATGACTTAGATGCACTGATTGTTAATACGGAAATAAAAGGATTTCAGGATTGGAAAGAAAGCCAATTTGAATGGGGAATAAAGTATACACGAGAATCCATCCGGGATCGAATTATAGAGTGGGAGGTAATCGATTCAGCCGGTTTCTCGTTGAATCCACCTGTTATTGATTTGCCTAAAAACGACCAGCCCTACTCGCCTTACAAAGGACCGTTAGTGCCCTACCAAGACATTCGTGCGACTAATTTTAATTCGATCAATAGATTTTCAGGCTATGGCCAATGGAGTTTGAAAAGTACTATTGGCAGGAGTGAAGTTTGGTATAATGCCGGAGTCCGGATGCATCAATGGGAAGTATCAGGTGCTACTATAATTGGTAAATCCCAAATAACGATTAGTCCCAGAGCACAATTTGCCATAAAGCCGGATTGGCAGCTCGATATGATCTTTAGACTTTCCGGAGGTTTATACCATCAACCTCCGTTTTACAGGGAACTGAGAAATGCAGATGCACTGGTGCAGCCCAATACCAAGGCGCAACAATCCATTCATTTTGTGATTGGGAATGATTTTAGTTTCACGATGTGGAATCGCCCTTTCAAACTAATATCTGAGTTGTATTACAAATCACTGTCGGATGTAAATACCTATACGATTGACAATGTGCGCATTAGGTATGCCACTAATAATAATGCTACAGCGTACGCGCAAGGAGTAGACATTCGGTTAAACGGGGAATTTGTTCCCGGAACCGAATCATGGTTTAGTTTTGGGTATTTGAAAACAGAGGAAAATAGCAATAACCAGGGTTTTATCGCAAGACCAACAGACCAGAGATTAAAATTTGGTCTGTTGTTTCAGGATTATATGCCCAATATTCCAAGTATTAAATTGTATTTGAATTTAGTGTATAATACGGGACTGCCGGGAGGTTCGCCGTCTTATGCAGATCCTTATGCATACCAAAACCGATTGAATGATTACCGCCGTGTGGATGTAGGTTTTTCTAAAGTTTTTATAGATAACACAACAGTAAAAAAGAATACGGGTTGGTTTAAAGATTTTAAAGAGTTGGCGGTAGGATTGGAAATTTTTAATCTTTTTGACAATCAAAATGCCATTACGAATACTTGGGTTCGCGATGTATATTCTAAAAATCAGTATGCAATTCCTAATTACATGACTACCAGAGTTTTTAACGTGAAATTGAGTGCTAAATTATAGTAGTATGCGATATGTCGTATTTTAGATAAAAGTCGGACTCTATTTTAATTAGATAAATCGACAACGGAATACGATTGTCATTTTTTAAAAATGATTATATTTGAATTTTAAAGCACAGCATCATGAAAAAAATACAGATCACTCTTATAGGAATAGCCGTTCTGCTTTTGACCAGTTGTAAAGAAGAGGTTGAAAAACCTAAAGTAACTTACGATGGAACGAGCAAAGCAAAGGTAATTGCCCGAGTGGATTCTACTCAAATACAAATTGCTGACTTACCATTGCAAATGGAAGGGACGGATTATTTGATTCATCCTGTGGCCGATTTAAGTATCCGTGAAAGAGGAACTAAAGCGCGATATGGATCTTCGAGTGTAAATGATTTAAGTTTTACGATTTCTAATTATGGTGAATTTGAAATCACCGGTTTTTTGCAAAATTTAAAATTTCAAAAAGTAGATTCGGATTCCATCAGGAAATTGACAGACAAACCTGTTTTGATTCAAACAGCGACGTATTTGAAGTCCGTTGCTGACAAAACCAATAACCAGATTATGGTCTATACGATGGTCGATGTGGATACTAATAAAGATGGAAAACTAGACACAAGCGATATTAAGGCCTTGTATTTAAGTGAGATTAGCGGCAAGAAGTTCACAAAGATGTCACCTGATTTTCAGGAATTGATCGATTGGAAATTGATCGGTTCCAAAAATCGTTTGTATTTTAGGACCGTTGAAGACACTAATAAAAATGGTGAATTTGATAAAAAAGATGTCGTGAATTATTACTATATCGATTTGTCCAATAAAGAGTGGAAAATAATTGGGTATGAGCCCGTTTAGAAGCACTGATTTTAGATCAAAATATCACTTTCCAAGTCTGATTTTTCAATGGTAAAATTAAATCCCAGTTGTTTCACTAACTGAATGACCAGGTTTTTATACCAGTTTTCGGATTTGGGATGGATGTATATTTTTTCAATTAACTGATTGATGTCTACATTGATTTTTAAACCATCATTAATTTTTATATCGCTTTCTCCAATGTCCGTGATGATGCGCACTTCACCTTCATATTGAAAACTTTTTCGCTTGAACAAAAAAGGAAAAAATAGATCATCAAACGGGATGTGTTCTTTTTTGTAATCAATATAATTTACTTCCCCAATGTATTGATTAAAATTTGTTTCCGGACCAAGTGCTTGCTGTAAACGCCCAATCGTAGATTGAATGGCTAAACCTTCACTGTTTTGCGTGAAAATTTGCCACATAGCAAATGATTCATATTCGTTGATGTGCCAGCTGCTAATCGCTACTTTTTCCCGATGTGTTTTATAGTAGTTTAAAAAGTCAGGATTGTCAATAGAAAGTTTTTTTATTTCCTCAAAAGTAGGCTCGCTAAAAGTGCCTTCGTATTGATCTTCAAATTTATCGGATCGGGACATAAATAGCTTTTGTGACAACAACAAGTCCAGAAACTTAGACAAATCGAGGTATTTCCAAACAACAGTATTGGGGTCCTCGGGAAGATTTATGTTTGGATTATTAATGTACATTTTTAATTTAAAGATTTAAAAATCTGTCAAAATCATGTTTTTACTGTCGCAAATTCATTTCATCAGCGTATCATAAGACGCAAGTGTTATTCGAATGACTGCATCGTCACTAATTTATGATAGGTTCCATCAAGAGTAATTAATTCGTCATGTGTTCCTTGTTCTACTATTTTTCCTTTTTGCATCACCACAATTTTATCCGCTTTTTGAATGGTTGATAGTCGGTGCGCAATCACAATCGAAGTTCGGTTTTGCATCATGTTCTCTAAAGCGACTTGAACGAATTTTTCGCTTTCGGTGTCCAATGCTGATGTGGCCTCATCCAGAATCATAATTGGTGGATTTTTCAAAACGGCTCTGGCAATCGATAAACGTTGTTTTTGACCTCCGGAAAGTTTGTTTCCGCTGTCGCCAATGTTCGTGTGAATCCCTAACGGTAAATCTTTTACAAATTCATAGGCATTGGCAATTTTCAACGCTTCGATAATTTCCTCATCGGTTGCGTCTAATTTTCCCAGGGCAACATTGGCTTTGATCGTATCATTAAACAAGATGCTGTCCTGCGTAACCAAGCCCATCAAGTCCCGAAGCGATTTTAAACTAAAATCTTTTATGTTAACTCCATCAATGGTGATTTCGCCTTCACTGGTGTCATAAAAACGGGTGAGCAAATTGGCAATGGTGCTTTTTCCGCTTCCAGATTGCCCAACAAGAGCCACCGTTTGTCCCTTTTTTACTTCAAGAGTAAAGTCTTTCAACACATTCTCTTTTTCGTATTTAAAGTTAATGTTTTTGATTGTGATATTGGAATCGAAAGTGTTTTTTTCGATTGCATTTTCTTTTGAAGTGATTTCGTTTTCGACTTCTAAAACTTCAAAAACTCGTTCTGCAGCGGCTAAACCATTTTTCACGGCATACGATGCTTTCGAAATAGCTTTGGCAGGAGTAAGAATGTTGAAGGCCAGCGTAAGAAAAACAATAAAAGCGGCACCTTCAAGGGTTTTGTCAATTAAGACTAAGTTTCCACCATACCATAGCAAGGCAGCAATAGTCGTAATTCCTAAAAATTCGCTCAATGGCGTTGCCAAATTATTTTTGTCGCCTATACTATTGGATAAATTCAATAATCGGGTTACCGAATCGTTGAATCGGTTTTTAAAATTAGGTTCGGCATTATAGCTTTTAATCACTTTTAAACCACCTAGGCTTTCATCAACTATTGAAATCAGAAAACCACTTTCTTTTTGTGCCTGTAAAGATTGTGCTCTCAAGTTTTTAGCGATTTTTGAAATGATAAATCCCGAAATCGGAATAAAGATCAAAACGAAAAACGTTAGTTCAACGCTTATGAAAAACATGGTGACTATTGCAAAAACAATCGTTAATGGTTCTTTTACGATAAGTTCCAGTATTGAGAAAAAAGAGTTTTGAACCTCATTGACATCGCCCAGCATTCGCGCCATAATATCTCCTTTTCTTTTCTCTGAATAGTAGGATATGGGCAATTCAACTATTTTGTCATACATTGTTTTTCGTAAATCGCGTAACACACCATTTTTCAGGTGCATGATGTGATGCGAAGCGAGGTAATTGAATAGATTTTTGAATAAAAATGTAATAATTACTAATGAAACGACTAATAAAAGCGCAAACTGAGCACTATTGTCTTTTGTTAATTCGGTTATTTTAAAATACAAAAGATCAGTCCCGTAGTCTTTTATATTCCCTATTCCGGTATATATTGGCTCTTTTTCTACTGTTTTGACTTTGCCAAAAAGCACCTGAAGTACTGGAAGCAGCGTCAACATTGAAATGGTACTAAATAAAGCATACAAAATATTGTACACCACATTCCAGATAATATGTGTTTTGTATGGTTTTGTAAAGGGAATTAATTTGATTAAATTTTTGTCCATTAGTTCAATTGCATTGCAATAATAATATTTTTAATTTTCTCGTTCAATACGGTTTCTACTTCCTGAAAATCTTCTACTGAATATAGTTCAGCATTTACACTGATGTAGAATTTTATTTTTGGTTCCGTACCGCTTGGTCTGGCACAAATTTTAGACCCGTCTTCCGTGTAATAAATCAACACGTTCGATTTTGGAATGGTCATTGTAGACTCGGATCCGTCCAAAAGGTTTTTAGCGATTGATGATTGGTAATCTTCCAGAATAATCACGCGTTGTCCGTTGATCTCTTTCAGTGGGTTCTCCCTCATGTCAACCATCATCTGATTGATTTCCTGTAAACCATCCATTCCTTTTTTAGTCAACGAGACCAAGTGTTCTTTATAAAATCCGTTATCAACATAGAGTGTTAATAATTCTTTGTACACCGCACTTCCTTTGGCTTTAGCCTGAGCTGCAAGTTCGCAAATCAATAAAGTAGCTGCAACAGCATCTTTATCCCGTACCGCATCGCCCACCATATAGCCAAAACTTTCTTCACCACCACCTATGAATTCCAATTCAGGAAAGTCTTTAATCATTTTGGCAATCCATTTAAAACCAGTCAAACCCACTTTGCATTCTACATCGTAGTTTGTCGCTAATTCCATCATCATAGGTGTGGAAACGATCGTAGAGCCCACAAATTGTTTGCCGTTAATTTTACCTGCTTTTTTCCATTGTTCCAATAAAAATGCAGTCATCAAAATCATGGTTTGATTCCCGTTTAGCAACGTCATTTTACCTTCATTGTCTCTAACAGCAACTCCCAAACGATCACAATCAGGATCCGTCCCAATAACAATATCCGCATTTACTTTATCGGCAAGTGCTAACGCCATGGTCAAGGCTTCCGGTTCCTCCGGATTTGGCGATTTCACAGTAGGGAAATCACCATTGGGTACTCGTTGTTCTTCCACGATATTCACATTTGGATACCCCGCTTGCGCCAAAGTATCAGGAACTAGTTTTATAGAGGTTCCGTGCAAGGAAGTAAATACAATATTCAGCTTTTCTTTGGCTACAGCCGAAGTTCCAAAACTAGCATTTTCGATCGTCGATTGAATAAAAGCCGTATCAATTTCCGTATCTATATAATGAATCAAATCTTCATTGGCAGTAAACTTGATCTGATTGTAATTTAAATTTTCAATGACAGTAATAATTCCTTCATCTTCCGGTGGCACAATTTGTCCACCATCTTGCCAGTACACTTTGTATCCGTTATATTCCGGCGGATTGTGTGATGCCGTAAGCACAATGCCACACTGGCAACCTAAATGTTTCACCGCAAAGGACAATTCTGGTGTAGGTCTCATCTCCGAGAACAAGTACACTTCAATCCCATTGGCACTGAAAACATCCGCAACTAACTTAGCCAACGTATCGCTATTATGACGGCAATCATAAGCAATAACCGCTTTCAAAGGCTGGTTTGGAAAGACAGTGTGCATATAATCCGAAAGACCTTGCGTGCTTTTCCCAAGCGTATATTTATTGATCCGATTGTTTCCTACGCCCATGACACCGCGCATTCCGCCGGTTCCAAATTCCAGGTTTTTATAAAAACTTTCCTCCAGCTCTTTTGGTGATGTAGTCATCAATTCAGTAATTGCTTCCTGAGTCGCAGCATCAAATGTTGGCGTAAGCCATTCATTTACGGCGTCTAAAATGTGTCGTTTAATTTCCATTTTTATAAATTTTTCGGAGCTTTTTCCTGCTATTCATTTCAATCTTTTTTTCGGTAAAAACCTCAAAAAAGGATTTCCATTGCTATCAGGGCTAGTACTCGTTTTTTCAAAAATTATTTTTTGTACCCAATTCTATTTCGTTCAGAATCCTTTTGAGCCGCATTACCTTTATTTACCAAATAATTTAATACGTTGTAAATATCCAGACTCGAGCCTGAAAGACGAACAGGCGAAAGCAAATTGATTTTCTATTGCTTTTTTTAGACAATCAAGAGCATTGCGATCCCTTGTTCTGTAAACGCAAAAGGCAAAGCAACACTAATATTGCTTTTTTAGGGTGTCACAGCTTGTGATACCAGTTAGTTTGTCTCAGTTGCGGTCAGCATAAACATAAAATTTTTGGGGAATCGAGAGCGGTTTCTTCGTACGACTTGCTATAAAATGCGTGTTTCAACATTGTATAACAAGGCTAAACCAAAATCAAGCATCACGTTGAATTCTCTTATCTCCACTATTTTTTTGTGTATAATTTTTAATTCTATAACTTCTAAATGTTTGAGGTCACAATTTGGGACCTTAAAAAAAATAATTATACAAAAAGATTGATCTCGTTAATTCAGTTCTTTCGAAATTTTATAGCGTTCCTCATTGTTTTTTGTTCGCAAAATAATTTCGCCCAGAAAGCCAGCTAAAAACAATTGTGTTCCCAAAACCATTGTCGTTAGCGCAATATAAAACCAAGGATTATTCGTTACCAGGCTATAGCGCATGTCATTGTACATGTGGTATAATTTGGAAACACCAATATATCCGGCAAGCATAAACCCAATGATAAACATCAACGATCCCATGGCGCCAAATAAATGCATCGGTCTTTTTCCAAAACGAGAAAGAAACCAAATGGTAATTAAATCCAGGAAACCATTGATGAAACGTTCCATTCCAAATTTTGTTTGTCCGTATTTTCTAGCTTGATGTTGCACTACTTTTTCACCAATTTTTCCAAAACCGGCATTTTTTGCCAAAACCGGAATGTAGCGGTGCATTTCACCCGAAACTTCGATATTTTTTACCACAACATTTTTATAAGCTTTCAATCCGCAATTGAAATCATTCAATGCTACACCAGAGGTTTTTCTGGCAGCCCAATTGAATAATTTAGACGGAAGGTTTTTTGCCACTACGGAGTCGTAGCGTTTCTTTTTCCATCCGGAAACCAAATCATATTTGCCATTGGTGATCATATCGTACAAACCTGGAATTTCCTCCGGGCTATCTTGTAAATCGGCGTCCATGGTGATAATTACATCACCCTGCGCTTTTGCAAAACCAGCATGCAACGCTTGTGATTTTCCAAAATTTTTCATGAAACGAACTCCCTTTACATGAGGGTTCTCTTGGGCAAATCCTTCGATAAGTGTCCAGGAATTATCCGTGCTTCCATCATCCAGAAAAAGGATTTCATAAGAATAATTATGAGATTGCATCACTTTGATAATCCAGCGGTAGAGTTCATTAAGGGATTCCTCTTCATTAAGAAGCGGTATGAGTATAGATAAATTCATTACTTTTATTCTTGTGTAGTGTTACTTTTAAAGAATGCTGCCATGATTAATCCTAATATGGCACAAAAAAAGAGTACGAAAACAGATCCTTTTAATTGTTCAACGATCGAATACGGATCCGTTTCTCTTAATTTTGAAACGGTTTCATTCAATGAGGATGCCGGAACCCCAAACTGTTCAGACGTACTAATTAAATATTTTATGGTTAAGTCTAAAAGAGTCTCCTTTACGGAAGGATCAATAAAATTAAATAAAATGATTTTAAAAACAACAGAAATAAGAACGGCAACCACTGCTGATATAAAATAGGTAGTAAAGGCCTCTTTAAAAGAAAGAATGCCATTTAATTCCTTTTTTGTTTTTGACAGCATTATGATAGGAACGATTATAAAAACAGAGAAGCTTAAAAGGGTAGTCCACCATGCGATGAATAATTTGATATCTATAGCGTACATAACAGCAGTTATCAATGATAATAGTACTCCTGCAATTACACCGTAGGTTACACCGTTTTTTTTAATTATTTCGTTGATCATTATGTGTTGTTTTAGAATTAATCTACAAATATAGCAATTCCCAATATATTCGGGACTAAAAATCACTTTTTACGATTATATAAAAAAAGTGAGACAAAGATTTGTTTATTGGAAAAAAATTGTAAATTTGCAGACTCAAAATAATAGTGTAAAAACAAAAAGTTATAATACATTTATACCTTTTCTGTCAGAAGAAAAGCTTCAAAATGACTTATAGCCAAACAAATAAAAAAGAATAACAAGATGAAAAAAGGTGTACACCCAGAAAATTACAGATTAGTTGCTTTTAAAGACATGTCAAATGAAGATGTTTTTATCACTAAATCTACTGCAGATACAAGAGAAACGTTAACAGTTGACGGAGTTGAATATCCAGTTGTAAAAATGGAGATCTCCAGAACTTCTCACCCTTTTTACACCGGTAAATCTAAACTTATCGATACTGCAGGACGTATTGATAAATTTAAAACGAAATATGCTAAACACGCTAAATAATAAAAGCTTGTTTTTAATTATAGTAAAGCCTTCCTCCCGATACTTCGAGATGGAAGGCTTTTTTTATTTTTATCTATTTGAAAACTTTGTAACTTTGGCACTGCTTAAAAGTACGGACAAGTCACGACTTGTCCGTACGGATACATTTTAAAAAAAAATATATGAATTACATACTTTTTGACGGTCCCGCTCGAAACGCCTTACTGCCTTTTACGTTTACACGTCCTGTTGCGGATATTCTTATTGGGATTATGACCATTCGTCAAAAATGGGAAATGCATTTAGGCTCTACCACAACTACTTTGACGGAGGACTATTTGTCTGAAAAATTCCCTATGGTGGAACTAGAAGAAAATGTGATGATCAATGCTTCTTTTCTGCCCAATGCTATTTTGGTAGAGATGATTAGTAATCTGGAACCCAATCAGGCTATTTTTAGAGCAGATGAAGTGATTGCTTTTTACACCACTGAAGAACAAGAAGAAGTAGATTTTGATTCCTATGAAATTATAGAATTTCAGGACGATTGTTTGACGGTTCAAAATACATGGGATATTTTTTCGAAAAATGATGCCGCCATTCGGGAAGATTTCGAAATCTTAACCGAAGACCGCAGGTCACAGCCCATCCCAAAAAGTGTCAACGTCATCGCTTCCGAAAATATATTTATCGAGGAAGGCGCAAAGTTAGAGTTTGTTACTTTAAATGCTTCAACAGGTCCAATATATATAGGTAAGGATTCTGAAATTATGGAAGGTTCTGTCATCAGAGGTCCTTTTGCCTTGTGCGAAAACGCAACCGTAAAAATGGCTGCCAAAGTCTACGGAGCTACAACCGTAGGTCCGCATTCCAGAATTGGAGGCGAAGTTAATAATTCGGTATTGTTTGGGTATTCGAATAAAGGACATGATGGTTTTTTAGGGAATTCTGTTCTTGGCGAATGGTGTAATATTGGCGCGGATAGTAACAATTCAAACTTAAAAAATAATTATGAAGAAGTAAAATTATGGAGTTACGAAACCGAAGGTTTTGCTAAAACCGGACTTCAGTTTTGTGGATTGATGATGGGAGATCATAGTAAATGCGGAATTAATACGATGTTTAATACCGGAACGGTAGTAGGCGTAAGTGCTAATATTTTTGGCAGCGGCTTTCCACGCAATTTTGTACCGAGTTTTTCTTGGGGCGGGGCTTCCGGTTTTACGACCTATATTACCAAGAAAGCATTTGAAACAGCTCGACTGGTAATGAGTCGCCGAAACGTAGCTTTTGATGAAAGAGAAGCGGCTATTCTTGAACATGTTTTTGAAGAAACTAAAAAGTGGAGGAAGGAGTGATGGGATTAGTTAAATAGGTAGATTTTTAGACTTCTTAGATTGAATCTATATTTTAAAAATTCGATAATTCACATAGTAATCTATGTGAATTATCGAATTTTTAATTTTAAACAAAATGTATTTTTTTTTGGATTGTCTAACCGTTAAAAATTTGCAATAGATTCTAAAAATCTAATTGTGTTGTCCAATTCTTTAATTAATCTATCTTTGCAACTTCAAAAAAAAAGGTTTAATCGGGAAATGACAACTTTAAATTTTTGAACATTAAACTTTAAACAAAAATAATGATTACAGTTAACGATATTTCCGTACAATTTGGTGGAACGACACTTTTTAGTGATGTTTCTTTTGCCATAAATGAAAATGATAAAATTGCCCTAATGGGTAAAAATGGAGCAGGAAAATCGACACTGCTTAAAATTATTGCGGGTCAAAGTAAGCCTTCAACTGGGAATATTTCAGCGCCAAAAGACGCCGTAGTAGCGTATTTGCCTCAGCATTTATTGACTACAGATGGCGCAACAGTGATGGAAGAAACTTCGAAAGCCTTTGGTGAAATCTTTGGTATGAAAGCCGAAATCGATGAAATCAATGAACAATTGACGATTCGCACCGATTATGAAAGTGATGCTTATATGAAATTGATCGAAAGAGTTTCTGACTTAAGCGAGAAATTTTATGCTATTGAAGAAGTAAATTATGAAGCCGAAGTGGAGAAAATTCTACTTGGTCTGGGATTTGTTCGCGAAGATTTTAACCGTCAAACTACGGAATTTTCTGGTGGTTGGAGAATGCGAATTGAACTTGCCAAAATCCTTTTGCAAAAACCAGATTTAATTTTGCTGGATGAGCCTACCAATCATATGGATATTGAAAGTATTCAATGGTTAGAGGATTTTTTGATTAATTCCGCCAAAGCGGTTGTGGTTATTTCGCACGATAAAGCTTTTGTCGATAATATTACGAATCGCACCATCGAAGTTACAATGGGACGTATTTATGATTATAAAGCCAAATATTCTCATTATTTAGAACTCAGAAAAGACAGACGTGTGCATCAGCAAAAAGCGTATGACGAGCAACAGCGCATGATTGCGGATAACAGGACTTTTATTGATCGTTTTAAAGGAACTTTTTCTAAAACGGATGCTGTACAGTCCCGTGTAAAAATGTTAGAGAAACTCGTTATCGTTCAGGTAGATGAGGTAGATACTTCTGCTTTGAAACTAAAATTTCCACCAGCTGCTCGCTCCGGTCAATATCCCGTAATTGTAAAAGATTTATCAAAATCGTATGGAGAGCATGTGGTTTTTTCGAATGCAAATATGGTGATCGAAAGAGGCGAAAAAGTGGCTTTTGTAGGGAAAAATGGAGAAGGAAAATCGACGATGATCAAAGCCATTATGAAACAAATCGAAATCAATGGTGGTAGTTTAGAAATTGGCCATAACGCCCAAATTGGTTATTTTGCTCAAAATCAAGCCTCTTTATTAAATGAAAATGCGACTATTTTTGAAACCATCGATGACATTGCCGTGGGGGATGTTCGAACTAAAATAAAAGATATTTTGGGGGCTTTTATGTTTCAGGGCGATGATGTAACCAAAAAAGTGAAAGTGCTTTCCGGAGGAGAGAAAACCCGTTTGGCAATGATTAAATTATTATTGGAACCGGTGAATTTATTGATTCTGGATGAGCCATCGAATCATTTGGACATGAAAACCAAAGACATCATCAAAGAGGCTTTGCGCGATTTTGATGGTACATTGATTATCGTTTCTCACGATAGGGATTTCTTAGACGGATTAGCCACTAAGGTTTTTGAGTTTGGAAACAAAAGAGTAGTGGAACATTTTGAGGATATTGCGGGTTTCCTAGCGCACAAAAAAATGGACAGTATGCGAGAGATAGAGAAGTAATCGCTTGAAAATCTACATAAAAAAAGAGGCTGTATTCAAGAATATAGCCTCTTTTTTTTAGAGTCTGATTCCCGGAGGAAGCAACTCTTTGTAAATAGGGTTCTTTTTAAAAAAAACAACTATTTTTGGAAGGATAGGAACAACTTTAAATTTTCGTTCTATCGCAATTTCCATAATGTTTTTTAGAAATTTAGAAATGAATTCCTCATCTTCAAAGGATTCCGGTACATTTATTTTTGTCAAAAATATTTTTTTCTCCTGAAACGAATATTCAACAGAAACTAATCCTTCGTCGACCATAGTTTCAAATTGTCTTGCAAAAGTGTTGTCTTTGATTTCCATAGTGATTGCTGCCTCCATAATAATTAACGCTAATTCATTGGTACCTCTACCAAAAGTATTTTTGATTTGGTAATAATCTTGATTTCAAATGCCTCAAAATCGGTTATTCCCATGGCATCTCTTGCCTTCAAAACATGGTTGTTAACTTCTATTTCGCCTTCGATTAAAAATAAGTATACACCGTTATTAGGAATTCGAACCTGATAGGTCGAACGAGTGTTGCTGTCAAAAATTCCTAAATAAAAAAAGGTTTTCTGGTAAACCCAAAGTGCATTGCCATCATTCATATCATTTGGCGAAACGATATTTACAAAGGTATTAATTTGATTCTCAATATCAAATGATTTTTGGTCGTATCTTGGTGTAACTTCTTCTTTGTCAGGAAAGACCCAAAGCTGTAGCGTTTTGGCTTCGTCTATGTGGCTTGCGTTCATTTCAGAATGTTCTACTCCAGTCCCGGCACTCATTACCTGAACTTCTCCAAAACCAATGACACCTATGTTTCCCATGCTGTCACGATGTTTCAAGCCG
Source organism: Flavobacterium bomense (assembly GCF_003970355.1). Lineage (NCBI taxonomy): Bacteria > Pseudomonadati > Bacteroidota > Flavobacteriia > Flavobacteriales > Flavobacteriaceae > Flavobacterium > Flavobacterium bomense. The sequence continues at coordinate 194,345 of NZ_RYDJ01000003.1, forward strand.
CCTTCAAGAGGAATGGTGATAATTTCCATGTTGGCATGACCGTGAGTCCCAAAACCCATTCCGCCCTTGATGATATCATCATTTAAAACACGTAACATTCCAAATTGCAAACGTTCCGGATTGAAATAATTTCCAAAAGAAAAAGAAAAATTGGCTTTTAGCCAGCCAAAATCAGCTTTGCCCCTAGTGTTTGATTCAAATAGTTGTGTAGTCATAAATTATTAATAATATAAGATGATAAGTAATAACCATGGTATAATGTCATATTTTAAAATCAGGATAAAATTATGTAACAATCTGATTTAAAGCTATTTTGCTTAAAGTTAATTCTTTTGACTTTACGACTTTTAAACTTTCGACTTACTTAGTTACAGCAGGTTCCAATAAAAAAATTAATTTTATACAAAATTCGCTATAAAAAAGGGGAATGTTGTTATAAAATCGTTAAAACAATTATGAGTAAAATTCCAGTTTATTTAATGCCAGGATTAGCGGCAAGTACCGCTATTTTTGAACGAATTGCACTTCCGGAAGATCGTTTTGAGATCCATTTATTAGAGTGGGAGATTCCGTTGGAAAATGAAGCGCTGATGGATTATGCCAATAGGATAGCTAAGAAAATCAAGCATAAAAATCCCGTTTTGATAGGCGTTTCATTTGGAGGTATTTTGGTTCAGGAAATCGCCAGATGTATAGCTGTCTCAAAAGTGATTATCATTTCGAGTGTCAAAAGTAATTTAGAATTTCCACGCCGATTAAAAATTGCTAAAACAACGAAGGCTTATAAGCTGATTCCTATGAGTTTGATTTTGAATCTGGAAAACCTGGCTAAATTTTCGTTTGGAGAAAAAGTGAATCAAAGATTAAAATTGTATAAAAAATTCCTTTCGGTTCGGGATATTCGCTATTTGAATTGGGCAGTAGAGCAGGTTGTTCTTTGGGACAGAACAGTTGCAGACCCAGACGTGATTCATATTCATGGAGATATGGATGATGTGTTTCCTATAAAATATATTAAGAATTGTATCGTTGTAAAAGGAGGAACACATATTATGATTTTGAATAAATACAAATGGTTGAATGAAAATTTGCCTTCCATTATATTGGAAACCAAAAAAGAAACAAACGCACTTTCGCAACTACTCTAAAGGTATAAAAAAAGAAAAGATGAAAGTAATGAATAAAGTGATTCTAGTGCTTACCGTAGTTTTTGCGAGTGGGATATTAGTTTTTGCCACTACAAATCCGGACGTTGAAAAAGTGTTAAAAAGAGAATCGGCATCTTTTTTTTCTGAAAAACTGAATTTTTCAGGGGAAGCAACTCCGTTGAAAATAGCAGATGTCAAGGAACGATTTGACCGGGAATTACAGGTGAATGTCAATTTACATGCTTCTACAATTTTGGCAATAAAAAGAGCCAGTCGTGCTTTTTTAGTAATTGAGCCTATTCTAAAAAAGAACGGTATTCCGGATGATTTCAAATATTTGGCCGTTATTGAAAGTGGATTAGTGAATGTAGTTTCTCCGGCAGGGGCAAGGGGAATCTGGCAATTTATGCCGGAAACGGCCAAAGAACGCGGCATGGAAGTCAATGAAAATGTGGATGAGCGTTATGATCTTGAGAAATCAACCCAGGCAGCGTGCAGTTATTTTTTGAGTGCCAAAGGTAAATTTGGCAGTTGGACTTTGGCAGCAGCCTCGTATAATGGCGGAATGACAGGAGTAAACAAACAAATTGAGATTCAAAAAGTATCGAATTATTATGATTTGTTGCTTACCGAAGAAACGTCCCGCTATGTTTTCAGAATTTTAGCCTTGAAAGAAATTATGGAAAATCCAGAAAAATACAATTTTAGGATTGCTCCCGAAGAATTATACGCAACGCTGCCCACTCGGAAAATAGAAATTGACAGTTCGATTGCAGATTTAGCTGATTTTGCAAAAGGCCAAGGGATTAACTATAAGATTTTGAAAATTCATAATCCTTGGCTTAGAGAAACAAAATTAATAAATGATACCGGTAAGAAATACCAAATCGAAATTCCGTTAAAAGGATATTAACTGATTTTTTTGAACTATATAAGGCATTTAAGAAAATAGGAATGTCCGCAAAGTGTGCCAAGCATTTTTTTGACACGGATTTCAAAGATTCGCACAGATTTTATTTTGTATTTAAGAAATCAGTTGAATCTTTTTAATCTGTGGCTAATTTTATCAATTTAGTATTAATAACGGATATTGATATAAGAAAACATGAAGCAGTTTTATTCCAAAAATTAGGATATATACCAAAGAAAAAGGGTCAAATGTGTATCATTTGACCCTTTTTTCGATAATTATAAAAACTATATTTTCTTCATTTGTTGTTTCATCATAGTAATCTGCTCTTTCAGCATATTCTGTTTGTCTAATTTTTTGGCTTCGTTCAATAGGGAAGTGGCTTCAAGTTTACGACGACGTGTCATGGCAACTCCGGCCAGATTCAATTTGGCTACAGCCAAGTCCATGTCCATTGATAATCCGAGTTCAATGGCTTTCTTAAAATATTTCTCTGCTTGATTGATATTCGTTTGCGAAAGCATGATCCCGTGCAGGTAATTAAAATAGCCTTGCTGTTTTTGTATCAAAGCCGTTTCCGGATTTTTGATGTACGCCAACCATTTTTTGGCACCTTCAAAATCTTGTTTTCGTAGTTTTAAGAAGGCTAATAGGATGAATTCGTTTTTGAAGTAAAGGAAAATAGGGATTACAGTTAATAATATAAGGAATATTCCATTCCCAATATTACTTTCTTTAAATTGCCAAATGCCAGTAGCTATAATAAGTCCGGCGATAATAAGTTTAATATTTCTGTGAAACATAGTGTGATTATTTTAAGATGACAAATATAGTAAAATGAATTGAAAATATTTTTACAAAACTACTTGTGAGAAAAAAAAGTCTTTGTATATTTGCACTCGGTTTTAGAATAACAGTTATTCAAAAATAGGAAGACATATAAATAAGATTTTAAAGATACAAAGCAATGAGCAAAAGAACGTTTCAACCATCGAAAAGAAAAAGAAGAAATAAGCACGGATTTATGGACAGAATGGCTTCTGCTAATGGAAGAAAAGTTCTTGCGCGTAGAAGAGCTAAAGGAAGACATAAATTGACTGTTTCTTGCGAACCAAGACACAAGAAATAATGTTTGTATAAACATAAATAAGGCGTTACTTTTTTTAGTATCGCCTTTTTTTATACCTAATCGTTAAAAAATGTTTAAGATTTACAGTTAAAAGATTTGAGTTCAGTAATTTTAATCTTTTCAAAACAACAACTACACAACACTATAATTACACACAATGCCAAAAGATACATCCATAAAATCAGTTTTAATAATAGGTTCAGGTCCTATTGTTATTGGTCAAGCATGCGAATTTGATTATGCGGGATCGCAATCTGCACGTTCTATTCGTGAAGAAGGAATCGAAGTTATTTTGATCAACTCGAATCCGGCAACAATCATGACCGATCCTTCAATGGCGGATCACATTTATTTATTGCCTTTAACGACAAAATCGATTATTCAAATTTTAAAAGAACATCCTCAGATTGATGCAGTCCTACCTACAATGGGAGGGCAAACGGCTTTAAATCTCTGTTTAGAAGCCGATGAAAAAGGGATTTGGCAGGATTTTGGCGTGAAATTAATTGGGGTGGATGTTAACGCCATTAACATTACTGAAGACAGAGAACAGTTCAAACAGCTTTTGAAAAAAATCGGAGTGCCATCTGCTCCCGCAGAAATATGTACGTCTTATCTTAGAGGAAAAGAAATTGCGCAAGAATTTGGTTTTCCATTAGTAATTCGTCCTTCGTTTACTTTAGGTGGAACAGGAGCGGCTATTGTTTATAAAAAAGAAGATTTTAACGAACTTCTAACCCGAGGTTTAGAAGCATCTCCTATTCATGAAGTCTTAATTGACAAGGCTTTAATGGGTTGGAAAGAATACGAATTGGAGCTTTTGAGAGATAAAAACGATAATGTTGTGATTATCTGTTCGATCGAAAATATGGATCCAATGGGAATCCACACCGGTGATTCCATCACTGTGGCGCCAGCAATGACATTATCTGACACGACTTTTCAAAGAATGCGTGATTATGCAATCTTGATGATGAGAAGTATCGGAAACTTTGCCGGAGGTTGTAACGTGCAGTTTGCCGTTTCTCCTGACGATAAGGAAGACATCGTAGCGATTGAAATCAATCCTCGTGTATCTCGTTCCTCTGCTTTGGCATCAAAAGCAACGGGATATCCTATTGCAAAAATCGCTTCCAAACTAGCTTTGGGGTACAACTTAGATGAACTGCAAAATCAAATTACCAAATCGACTTCGGCATTATTCGAACCAACTTTGGATTATGTGATTGTAAAAATTCCACGTTGGAACTTTGATAAATTCGAAGGAGCTGACAGAACGTTAGGACTTCAAATGAAATCTGTTGGGGAAGTAATGGGAATTGGACGTTCGTTCCAAGAAGCATTGCACAAAGCGACTCAATCATTAGAAATCAAAAGAAATGGTCTGGGTGCTGACGGAAAAGGATATACTAACTACGAACAGATTATCGAGAAACTGACTTTTGCGAGTTGGGATCGTGTTTTTGTGATTTATGATGCTATCGCGATGGGAATTCCATTGAGCCGCATTCATGAAATCACTAAAATCGATATGTGGTTCTTGAAACAATACGAAGAGCTTTATACGTTAGAGAAAGAAGTCTCTACTTATAAAGTGGATTCTTTACCCAGAGAATTGCTATTAGAAGCCAAACAAAAAGGTTTCGCCGACAGACAAATTGCTCACATGGTAGGTTGCTTGGAAAGCCAGGTACATACGCTGCGAACTACAATGAACATCAATCGTGTATTCAAATTGGTGGATACGTGTGCGGCGGAATTCAAAGCAAAAACGCCTTATTATTACTCGACTTTTGAAGCCGAAATAGAAAAAGCGGACGGAACCCGTTACGTTGACAATGAAAGTATTGTTACCGATAAAAAGAAAATAATCGTTCTTGGGTCAGGCCCAAATAGAATTGGACAAGGAATCGAATTTGATTATTCTTGTGTGCATGGTGTGTTAGCGGCTAAAGAATGTGGCTACGAAACGATTATGATCAACTGTAATCCGGAAACAGTTTCGACGGATTTTGATACAGCAGATAAATTGTATTTTGAACCGGTTTTCTGGGAGCATATTTACGATATTATTCAACATGAGAAACCAGAAGGGGTAATTGTGCAGTTAGGAGGTCAAACGGCCCTGAAACTAGCCGAAAAACTGTCTAAATACGGTATTAAAATTATAGGAACGAGTTTTGATGCATTGGATTTAGCCGAAGACAGAGGTCGTTTCTCAGAATTGTTGACCGATTTAAAAATTCCTTTTCCACAATTTGGAATCGCTGAAACAGCGGATGAAGCTTCAGCTTTGGCGGATACTTTAGATTTTCCATTATTGATTCGTCCTTCGTATGTGTTGGGTGGTCAAGGAATGAAAATTGTAATCAACAAACAAGAACTGGAAGAGCACGTAATCAATTTATTGAAAACGATTCCAGGAAATAAATTGCTTTTAGACCATTATTTAGATGGTGCAATTGAAGCGGAAGCTGATGCGATTTGCGATGGCGAAAATGTGTACATCATAGGAATTATGGAGCACATCGAACCTTGCGGAGTGCACTCTGGAGATAGTAACGCGACTTTGCCACCGTTTAACTTAGGTGAATTTGTAATGCAACAAATAAAAGACCACACTAAAAATATTGCGTTGGCTTTGAGAACCGTTGGTTTAATCAACATTCAGTTTGCAATCAAAGATGATATCGTTTACATCATTGAAGCAAATCCTAGAGCGTCTCGTACGGTGCCGTTTATTGCAAAAGCTTACGGAGAACCGTATGTGAACTATGCGACCAAAGTAATGTTAGGGCATAATAAAGTAACCGATTTTAAATTTAATCCGCAATTGAAAGGATATGCCATCAAGCAACCGGTTTTCTCTTTCAGCAAGTTCCATAATGTGAACAAAGCATTAGGACCAGAAATGAAATCAACAGGAGAAAGCATCTTGTTTATTGATGACTTGAAAGACGATCAATTCTACGAATTGTACTCCAGAAGAAAAATGTATTTGAGTAAGTAGAAACTTGAATTTATTATATGTAAAAAGCCCCGATTGGGGCTTTTTTAGTAGAATTTGCTGAAAGGTAAAATAGCGCAGATGCTTTTATTGTGCCACGCAACCAAGTCTAGCTTTGGATAGCTTTTTCTTTGAAAGCTTTTTCGTAAATTTTGCGCACTTGTTTCATAGATTAAAATTAAGATTATTTCTTAACTTTCTATGATGGCTAAGTTAGCATGTTACTTTAAAATTTTCCTTATTTCGATACTATATATTTTCTTAAATCAGAGGTTAGGATGTCATTTAATTCCTTTTGATTACTGGCAGCACTTTCAATAAAGGCAAATCCAAAAACAGGATATTTATTTATATCTAATTCTCTAATTACTATCGGTTTTTCAAAATCTTTAGCAAGACCTGAATAGTTAAATCCTAAAATATCCGAAGGGATTATTCCCGAATTATTATCCAAAATAATGACACTAAATGTTTTATTCTCTTTTCCTTTAAATATAGTATCCCAGTCTGGTTTTTTGTTTTCACAAAAGCATTTGTATTCATTAAATCCTAAAGTTACTCCTAGAAGATCGGCCGTGGTGCAAAATCCACCAAAGCGTAAAGGGTTTACTTCGATGGGGATTATTTTTCCATTTTCATCTATGCGGACTTCTGCATGAGCCGGGAAATTTTTTAAATGTAACTCTTTACCAATTTTACTTAAAAAATATTCAAGATCAATTTTATACTTTTCAATGATTGCTTTGGATGTTGAATAAACCCGATCACTTGTGTCTGTACCGGATGAAAAGAGGTGGTGTAAAACGTTTAACAAAACAGCATCTCCATTATTGTCGTAATAATAATCGATTGCATATTCTTCTCCACGAATAAATTCTTCAATAATAAAATTACTTGTGTTTAATACATTTTCAGGAAATATACTTTTAAGTTTATCAGGTTGTAACTCACTTTTAGCTTTTACCCAGTCTTTCTCATTTTCTACTATATGAACTCCTATGCTAAAGAAACCAACAGCAGGTTTAATTACAAATGGGAACCGAATCTCATCATCGGACAATCGTTGGATTTCTTCAATACTTATTTGCTTGAAATAAAAGTCGGGAAACAACTCTTTTATAAGTTCTCTAAACTTTACTTTATTTTTTAAAACTTGTAATTGACTTGATAATTCACTTTCTCCATAGTATTGGTCGATCCAAGCTAATGCGTTCTCTGAATTGCTATAAAGAGAAATTTCTGGATTATTTTTTAGTAAAGTGATTGCTTCCTCTTCGGCTATCCATGCCAAAGAATCATCTTTTACCAATTCTTTTGCTACTTTGGTTGCAATTATTTTATAATTATTATCTTTTATTGTTTTGATAAGAAAATCGGAAACAAATGGCTTGTCTATTAAGAACATAATAAGTAGTTATTTTTTATTTTTTTATTTCAATAGTTAAAGCAGGACGTTTGGCACTTTCAGCAACTCTCCATCCGGTTTCATAGATCCACTTTGCCATCTTAGTAAGTTTTACGTAGTCAATTTTATCTGGGCTATCGAAGGGGGTATGGTAGTCAGGGTGTAATAAGGTGGTAAAAAATATTGCTGGAACATTAGCTTGAGCATAGGGAAGATGATCGCTTCGGAAGTACCAATTCTCTGGGTGATCTGCAGCATCCCAAGAAGTATCTACTTTGAAGTTGGCAATACTTTTATTAGCTGCTAAAGTGATAGCTACAAGGTCAGAAGAATTAAGATGAGGTTCTGTTACGCCCAATAGTGCAGCAGAATCAGGTGCATTGCGTCCTATCATATCGCCATTTAAAACAGCAACTATGGAGGGCAGTTTAACGGTGGGATGGCTAACAAAATAGCGAGAACCCAATAAACCCCTTTCCTCAGATCCGTGCCATACAAATAAAGCCGATCGCTTAGCGGGTTGTGTACTCCACGCACTCCCTATTGCAAGCATCGCTACCGTTACTGATGCATTATCATCAGCACCGTTCCAGATAGGATCACCGTTAACAGCTGGTCCTACTCCGTCATGGTCCTGGTGACCGCTGAATAAAACATATTCCTCTTTCAGTTTAGGATCAGTTCCATCAACCTTAGCAACAACATTAATAGAGGGATAGTCAAAATTCTCTACCTTCAAAGTAGTTTTTAAATAAGCGCCTTGTTTAGAAAACATATTCTTTAACTGTTTACTTGCCAATATAATTGGTACCGTAGCTGCAGTAGAGGATTGGGCACCTTCTATTCCATAACTTCCTTCTTGATAATGAAATCCCGTAAATGAGATAAGTGATTCTACAGTGTCATCAGCAACAAAAATTATAGCAGTAACACCGCGGCTGAGGAGTTCTTTTCCCTGCTGGTTCATGGCAGAAGCGGTATAACGATATTGCCAGAGGCTCACCCAGTCTTGAATAATGGGGGTTGGAGGCATAATATTCATAGCTACAATTTTGCCTTTCAGATCGACAGTATTATCCGGTATTTTGTCCAGCCAAACTACGGAGCCTTCTAGGGTAGTGTCAACCAAATTAGTTGGCCAAATCTCTTTCCAAAGATCAAGTGCTTTACCATTTACACTAACAGTACTACTATTGGCCACACGGCTGCGTTTCAGATTAAAGAATTGGAAGTAGGTTCCATCTTCGCCTGCAGGTTTAAGGCCAGCTTCACGGGCCTTTTGAGCCACCCAAACAGAAGCTCGCATTTCGCCAAGTTCTCCTCCTCTTCGTCCCCGAAAGGCGTCACCCGCCAGTTCATATAAATCATCTTTTAGATCTTGCTGCTTAATTTTATCTAATTGTGGTGCTGTGCTTTGCGCAAAAAGCGAAGTGGAAATAAATAATATTAAAAGAAGAATTTGTTTGGATTTCATAAGATTTATTTTTAAAAATTGAAAAGTTTAAAATCGTAAAGGATCTATGAGTATTGGCAGCCTGTCTGTAATCGCTGTTGAATAGCCTAGTCTTTCCAAATGTATAGATAATCTTTTATTACAAATCATCAAAATGACTTTTTTTTTGCTGAATACTTTTGGTACTTCATTGACTATGAGTTTTTCTACTATTTCGCTCTAATAATTCCCGAATATAGCGTAAATCCGTTTCGTTTACTAAGAAATGTGTCGCATAGGGATTCTATTTGGGACTTTATTTGGTATCCTGGTTTCTTAACTTTTTATGCTGGTGAAGTTAGCATGTCCACGCTACAAAAAAAGAGGCTCGCTTGCCTCTTGTAATTCTCTCTAAAAACTTTACGACAACTCCATAGTGTTAACGGACGTACAATCGGTTCTCCCGTAAAAACGGGACAGGCTGTTCAACCCGGGTTTACCTCATTGAATTTATTTTTGTTGGATTCGGTGATTATAATTCATTGTTGGTGCTGCGCACGCAACGAAACCCTAGCTGTTGGCAGTCGTACTTTTAATAAGTTTGAATTAAAACGTCAGTTGGTATATGAAGCCTTTCGTGTAATTGTCTTATCATTTCCAAAGAAAGCTTTCTTTTTCGGTTTAAAATTTCGCTTGCACGACTTTTCAGACCTATAATATTTGCTAAATCATTTTGGTTGTAACCCATTTGCTCCATTCTAAATTTAATTGCTTCAATGGGGTCTGGTAAGCTGATAGGAAATTTTTCATTTTCATATTTGTCAATTAAAATACCGAGCACCTCAAGTTCGTCTCCTTCAGGAGAGCCATTTTTTGCATCAAAGATTATTTCAAGTCTTTGTAAAGCTTGATTGTAATCGTTTTCTGTTTTTATAGGTTTAATTTCCATAATATTTAAATTTCATTTGCATTAATCTTGTCATATTCTGCATGCGTTCCAATAAATCGAATCCAAATCATTTGATATTCATAAGTTAGTTTAACTATCAATCTGTAATTATTTCCTTTAATATTGAAAACTATTCTATTGTCATTTAAAATACTAGCACTAGGATAATCTAACTTTATTTCGTTTGGGTTTTTCCATTCAGCTGTACTTGCTTCTTGAAACCATGATTTTAATTGTTGTTCACAATCACCATGTATCTCCCAAAAGTCTTTTAATATTTTTTTAGCTACTACTCTCAAATGTATTAATTTTTTTCAAAGATAATAAAAAAAAGTTCCCGAAATGGGATTTCTATTTTTTCCGTCGCAAGTGTGTATGACTGCCAACGTCAGTTCGTCTAAAAATCTCTAAACGAACTGTATTTTGTTACTCATTGAGTAAATACCTGTGATTTAAACTACAATTAAAATTCGTTCTGGCAAAATTCGCTTATGAATATTAAAATATAACAGTCCGTAAAAAGGGTTAAAAATTGTTTTTAGAGTCCCAAAATATAAAGCCATCTTTTTTAGGAGATTGCACTGAATACGAACAAATCCGGAGCAAAGTGAACACCTCATTCCGGTTCAAACTGGACAGTTTTGATGATAATTTTTAGCTTCGATAGCGCGGATTTGCAATCCGTGCCCGTAAACAATATCGAAATAATTCTAATAAAACCACTTCTATTTCACACTCTAAACGGGCACAATTTCTTGCTGAATCATTCTCTTTGTGGGCACGGATTGCAAATCCGCGCTATCGTTGTCCGAAAAATCAGATATCCGCGCGATCGGGGCTGCAAGTGAAGGTGTTAGAAAAAGTAGAAAAGAAGCCTTTTTTACCCAAGTGTCCGTGTTGTAAAACAGGAAATTTACACCGGATAGCAGTCTTTGACCAGCGTGGTCCACCTGCTTGGTATCTTGGCGGTAGCCAAAGTTCAAATTCCTGTCCCGCTAATTAGCGGGATGGGTAAGGGAACTTGTGCTCAAAAGTGATGAAAAACACGAAAAAAAACAAGCTGAAACCACGCTACAAAAAAAGAGGCTCGCTTGCCTCTTATAATTCTCTCTAATTTTTTTTCGATAAGAGCATAGCGTTGACGGACGTACAATCGGTTCTCCCGTAAAAACGGGACAGGCAGTTCAACCCGGATTTACCTCATTGAATTTATTTTTGTTGGTATTCGGTGATTATAATTGATTTTTCGTGCTGCGCACGCAACGAAACCCTAGCTGCTGGCAGAAGTGCAAATATTTACGGTTTTAGTCTTACGATTTGGTTATCTTTCAATATTATCAATTCGCTATTCATTTTCTTTTTGAATTCGATTAGTTTTTCATAAACTTTATCCATTCCTTCTAAAATCTTGGTTTGATTTAATGTTCTTTTATGCTTTTTCATTGTAATATTTTTTAAGTTTATCGAATTTCATTTCATTTAAAATGTTTATTTCTGTTTCTAAAGTTTTTTCAGCAATCAATTCAGGTTTCCCTCCTGAATTATCAAAAATCATAACTTCATCAACTATTGAAAGATAAATTTCAAATAAGTTTTTAATCCCGTTTTTATATCTACGTCGAATAACTTCTGTCTCTATATTATGTCCACCTTCCAATACTCGTGTTTTTACTCTTTCAATTGCCAAATCTACGTTTTGCAACCAAAAAAAAAGTAAAGTAACAGTATAATTTTTACTCTGAGCTTTTATTACTTTTGACTTATAACTTTTGGTAGCTAAAGTAGTTTCAAAAGCAAAATTTTCATTAATTTCAAGAAGTTCATTAACTCTCTTTATCATTATTCTTCCAGCTTCAAATGAAACTTTTTCGGGCTGAAATGGCGATAATCCTTTCGCTATTTCGTCAGCATTTACAAATTCTTTACAGTCTAAAATATCAGGTAAAATAGTAAAAGAAGCGGTTGTTTTCCCTGCTCCGTTGCAACCTGCAATTATGTAAAGGTTTTTATTCATAATTGCAAATATAATCAAATTCAAAATTGGAAACTATTCTTTTTCGATTTCTGGATTTTTTTGAGATTACTGCCAACGTCAGTTCGTCTAAAAATCTCTAAACGAACTGTATTTTGTTACTCATTGAGTAAATACCTGTGATTTAAACTACAATTAAAATTCGTTCTGGCAAAAGTTGCTTTATAGATATTCCGGGTCAAACTGGACCGGTGATTCCGGAGCAAAGTGAACACCTCATTCCGGTTCAAATTGGACAGTTTTGATGATAATTTTTAGCTTCGATAGCGCGGATTTGCAATCCGTGCCCGTAAACAATATCGAAATAATTCTAATAAAACCACTTCTATTTCACACTCTAAACGGGCACAATTTCTTGCTGAATCATTCTCTTTGTGGGCACGGATTGCAAATCCGCGCTATCGTTGTCCGAAAAATCAGATATCCGCGCGATCGGGGTTTTTTTGGTTTAAAATATCATATAACGTCCCGCTACTACAGCGGGTTTGTGACTAAATTAAGTCCTATTTTCGGATTTGCCAAATATTCACAAATACAAAACCATTTTCCCATTCAGCTAAATGCCCAAATCCGTTTTAGTAGCTGTTATGCCTAGTTTTTTATCGTCAACAATCCTCTCAACCAAATCTCGGAATGTTTGAATATTTCCAGTCTTTATACTTCTTTTGTATATCCAGTTCGGAAATATTTTGTCAATCCAATATTTAAATCGTCTTTCATTTTCTAATTTCCCATATTCAAGCTTGTCAAAAGTCTTTAAACCAGTTAAAGTTACTTCTTCCAATAGTGGAGAAAAATTCTTGTTTACGTTTAGAAACTCTTCAATTTTTGTAGAAGGTTTCAAGTTGGAAACATCAACACCTTTGTTTTTTAGATTTCTCTTTAATGTTATAAAAATTGCTGTTGTTAAACATTCCGCACCTAAAATTTTAATAGGTTTGATTATTTCTTTTTCAGCAATAGTTGATAAAAAGATACAAAGTTCTCCCAGAGTTTTTTTGTCATCAGGATTTAAGATTCTGTCCCAAGTTTTTAATGGCACATTAATTCTGAATTCTTGATTTAAAAATTCAGCAAGTTCATCCCAAGGCAATAAATCTTGAGCATCACGCCATTCATAAATTAAGGTCTCCTTTGTTAATACAAAAGTTTCATTGGCCATTATGTCAAGTGGACTGCAAAGTCTATGCTGTTCTTTAAATATTTCAAAAAGTTCGTCAGGTGTATATGTTGTATTATCGTTCATTTCTTTTGTCCTAAAATTAGGCATAACGTTATGCCACTTTGAGATGGCTGGAAATTCGTAACCGCTCCATTTTCGACTTAACGAAAACATGATGCGAAACGTTAATTCCACTAAATCACAGACTAAATCAAAACGGCTGTTGCAAGATGCCTTTCTTGTTTACTTTGTTACGATTGTTTATTTTCAAAACCTATATTCCATTTTTAATAGCATATATCTTGGCATTAATCTATATTCGGTTTGTGAAATATTAATGTCAGAAATACTGTAATTCCGAAATGTTTCTGTATTGAAAAGATTATTACCAGATAGAAAAAACGTAAGTTTATTTTCTTTAACCACATAACGCGCTTCTAAATCTAAAAAATAATATTTGTTATTGTCTTTATCTAAATTTCCAAAAAAATAGCGTTCAGATTGTAACTGAATATTAAATTTATCACTAAACATAAACGATAAATCTAAAAAACTCATATTATCTGTAAATGAATTTTTTATGGTAGTTTCTACTTGGTTGTAATTCCATTTTGAGCCAATGTGGTAATTAAAAAAACCTCTAAAACCAGAACGCAATTCAAAACCATAATCCGCATTGAAGTTTTTAACTTCTCTTAAATTTGAATTGTTTACGATATTTTTAAAATTAGTTTTGTTTGCTCCTAAATTGATTTTTAAGTTGGACTTTATAGGTTTAAAATAACGGTCGATGCTTGAAGAAATAGACAAAAATTCACGGTCTTTGATGATGATTTTTTCGGATTGTGAATAATTTTGAGCAATGATAGAATTATTGCTAAAAAAATCATTGTTTGTAGAGTATAGAATAAACGTATTGGCAAAAAACTTGTCGCCCCAACTGCCATAAGTATAATTTAAAACGGCACTTGATGAATTCAACTGATTAAATTCCTCTAGACCTTTTGAAAAAGAACGAAAACCTGTTTGTACAAATCCAGAATATACATCTAAAACGCCTGCATTTGTAGTGTTGTAAGAATAGGATGTTAAGATTTTGTTTTTGTCGTTAATTTTCCAATCTAACCCAATTTTTGGCATAATGTAAAAAGGATTTTGAGTGGTTTTTTCTTCAAAATTTGCTAATTGATTGAATAATTGATGAAAATCTGATTGGGTTAATAAAGTGAAATTTTTTAATTTAAAATCATATTTAGCGGATAAATACAAATCGTTTGTGGTATAAGTTAAGTTATTTTGATACCCATTTGGAAAAGCGAGATTGTTTTCATTTTGCAACAACTCAAAACTAGTGTTTAAATCATCAATTCGTACCTGATTGCCGATTTTTAGTTCTAACAAATCGCCATTTCTCTTTTTGTCTAACAAATGAGCTTCCAACCCTGCAAACTGCATTTTGTTTTTGCTGAATTGTTTGGTGTTATTTGCGTTTTCTGTAAACAAATCATTAAAAATAAACTGATTAACTGAGTAATTTTGTAGCGTTTTCTCGTTGATGTATCGGCTTGAAAGTAAAAAAACTTTATTCTCTTTGAATTTGTTAGTAAAAACTATTTTTTGGTCAAAAAGTTGGTTGTTTGCATTTAAACGTTCGTTTAGTAAATCATTGTTGAATAACAAATCGCTTCTGTTTTTTTCGTTGGTTTTATTGAATTTTCCTGTATATGCAAAAGTTTTAGTTTTGGTAATATCGTAGGTTAAATCTACTTTTCCAAAGCCTGTGAGTTGTGTTTTTCTGCCCACAAAATTTTCGGTATTTGTAAATGTTGTATTTTCAACAGAAAATTGCTGCAAACTATTTCTGAAAAAATCAATTTCATCAGTATTAAGAAAACCTAAAATTTTGAGTTTAATTTTATCAGAAAGTGTAAAAATACTATTTAAAGATAGCATTTCGGCATTGTTGAGATTCACTCTTTTTTGTTTTAAGTTTGGCGTATCAATACCTAAACCTAACAATGTATTTGCTGTTTGGTCATCGCCAATACTTGCAGGTTCATCAAAACGATAAGGTCTTATTAAATTGTTAATTTCGCCTGTGGCATCCTCGCCAATATTATTGATATTTGTTAAAAAATAATATTTATTTTTTTTTCCAAAGTTCATTAAATTACTTCTAACTTCATAACGATTTTCTGACCCCAAACCATAACCAGCTGAAATATTGCCAAACCAAACACGCTTTGCATCTTCTTTTAGGGTTAAATTTAGTGCTACTTTATTGCTATTCTCTATTCCTTTTAGATGTTTGTTATTTGAATAATGCTGATAGATTTCTACTTTCTCTACTGGGTTTACAGGCATGTTTTTAGTCAAAATTTTATAACCTCTTTCGAACATATCATCACCATCAATCATTACTTTTTCCACTTCTTGATTGCCTACTTTGATAGTTCCATCTGATGTAATATTAAGGCCTGGAATTTTTTTTAGTAAATCCTCAATCACTTGCTCATTGCCTTGAATAAATGACTTTGCAAGAAACGAAATCGTGTCTTTTTTGATAGTAATTGGTTTTTCGGAAGTGATAATTACTTCATCTAAAATGGTAACTTCATCAACAAGATTTATGTTATAAACGATTGATTCATTGTTAATAAGTAGAGGAATTGTTTTTCTTTCATAATTAATACTCGAAAATTCAAGAAAATACTCTCCATTTGGAATGTTGTGAATTTCGTAATCACCATTTTCATTGGTGAATGTATAATTTATAATACTTAAATCAGTTGATTTCTTTAAGACTACATTTATTAAAAAGGCAGGTTTTTTTTTATTGTCTCCTACCTTTCCAATTATATTCCATTGAGAATAACAATTTATACTGATTGTAATTAAAAACATTAATATACAATTTTTAGAGTTCATTGCTATTCAATTTTCTTTTCTATTTCATTATTGTCATCTTCTGTCATTTCAATAGATGCACCTCGTGGAAGTTTTGCTAATAATTTTGTTCTAAATATTTTTTCTGATTTTTTATCATAATCATCTCGTAATGTGGAATAAGTATTAATTGTTATATTGTTTGTATAAATAGTTTTAGGTATTTTCAAAGTAGTTTTATGAGGTATTTTAATATTTTCTGCTATAAAACTAACCTCCCCTTTATCATCTTGCACTTTTAAAATTAGCCCAGGTAAACCTGAGAATTTCCACGGACCAACAGGTAGCGGAATTTGTTCAGTGTACCACGCTGTATAGACTCGTCCTCTAAATTTAGTGGTAGCTTTCTTGCAATTATAATTTTTTATTTGGGATGTTTCTTGATGCAAAACCCACTTTATGCTAAAAGGTTCTATAATATTGTATTCTTTAAAGCTTTCTCCATCGTTTTCAGTTAGATAAACTTTAGAAATAATTTCTTTTTTTTTATAATTTACAAGAATAAATGGATGTATGCTATCTGGCCATTTTCTATTTAAAGTCGTAATTCCAGTTTCTTCATTTGCAATAGCACTTTCAGGTTTTATCTTTTTTATCAAACTATATGTTGATTGATTTCCGTTAATTATGAGTTCTTCATAAATTGGAGCATAACTGTTTTTTAAAAGTAAAGATTTATAAGTTATTTTTGCATTGGTTTGACAATATGAAGTAAACGCAATCAAAAAATTTATAAACAGTATGTATTTTTTCATCTTTTTAAATGTTTTTGTAAAAAAAAGATTGCCTAAAAGTTTTTTTGTTAAATAATTTAACAGTAAGCCATTTAGACAATCTGTTTTAGTAATTAAAATTAATTTTCATTATTATTTATTGAAACCAACTCCCTATTTTAAACTTAGCGCAAGTCCATAATGATTGATCGTGCAAGGTGATTGTGTAAGACTTTCCGTCAATCATGAAATTCCCTTAACAGTCCATAACTTCCATAGACTCTTTAATATTATGTTCTCTATTATTTGCATATGACTCTGCAAATAAACAATTACAAAATAGGACTAAAATTATAAATTTATTTCTCATAATATAAAATTATTGAATCATTGCTTTTATTAGGGCTGCACAGCTAGTTCCGTGAACTGTAATAGTATAACTTTTCCCTGTTGTATTGTCTTTAATAGTCATTTTACAATCTTCTACAAGTTTTTGTTGTGCTACTACCGAAGAAAATAAAGCGATAGTCAAAATTGATGTTAAAAATAATTTTTTCATTTTAAAAAGTATTGTGCTTCAATCTTTGCAAGTTCTTCTGGAATGTTAAGGCAGTCAAAGATTTTCTACTATTGTTTTCCCTTATGGGTTTCTGCCCGCTACAAGTAATTTATTTTCTTCCGTTAGGTGTTATTTCGTCTTTTATAAGAGCCATTTCGTAGGCTGAACGTTGAAATTTTACACGAACGTTGTTCATAAGGTTTCTTGCAACTTGTCTATACTCGCTATAAAGTAGCGACTATACACCCTGTTTTGGGTAGATTGTCGCTATTGAGCAGCGCATTGCGATTCAAATATAATAAATTAATTTCTTACAAATCATCAAATGGGCTTTTTATTTGTTGCAAACTTTTCGTACTTACGTGAGTATAAATTTCGGTGGTTTTGCTGCTGCTGTGTCCCAATAATTCTTGTATATATCTTAAATCGGTGCCACTTTCTAATAAGTGCGTTGCGTAGCTGTGTCTGAGCCAATGTAAGGTGGCTGGTTTTGTGATCCCAGCTTTTTGAAGCGCTTGTTTCAACACCTATTGCAAACTTCTATCATCGTAGGGTTGTCCTTTGATTTGTCCTTCAAATAAATAAGATATAGGTCTATAAACTTTATAATACTCACGAAGCATTTCTAATATTTTTAGACTTAATGGCACAATCCTGTCTTTTTGACCTTTGGCGTTTTTTAGCAAAACTATGTTTCGGTTAGCATCGATATGAACGGGTCGAAGTGCTAATAATTCACCACAGCGTAACCCACAACTATAAATCAGACTCAACATCATTTTGTGCTTAATGTTGCTGTGTGCATTCAAAATCAATTTTATCTCTTCTTTGCTCAATACATTTGGCAAAACCTTAGCCCGTTTTGGTCGGTGAATTTTGTCAATTTCGATTTTGGTGTTTTGTATAGTTTTAAAATATAGCTTAAGGGCGTTTGTAATTTGGTTTTGATACGAAGCCGAAAGATTGTTTTTCAAAATGTATTCATTATTGTACACAATTACATCTTCATTGGTAATTTCAGCAATAGGTTTTTGGTTATAAAAAACCAAGAAGCATTTCAAAGCTTCACTATAGGTAACAACCGTACTTTGGCTATACCGCTTGGAACGCATCCATTGCTTGAGTTTCTCGATTTGAGCAATGCCTTCAGGTGACGGAAAGGAGTAGGTAAGTGCTGGGATTTTAAACCGAATTCTATTTTCTTCCGTATCTGGAATGTGCCAAGCGACTAAAGATTGGCTCCATCTGGAACCGGCTACTGTTTTTATTCGAGTAATTAATTCTTGATTTTTTTCGAAATAGACCGCGATTCTTTTCTCTTTTTTATGTGTAATAATTTTAGCATTCCAGCTCATACTATTTCTTTTGGTGGTACTAAAGTAGCCATTTATTGTCATCTTTCCAAAATAGTGAACTGGCTTCGATGCTAGTTAAAACAATGTGCTTCAATGTGTTTTGCTTCTGGATTCTAAAAATAATATAGGATTATCATTTAGAATGGTATCCGTACAGACTTTAATACTGCCGTCAAATCTATTACATTTTTAGTCCAGCATTAATGATTAAGCAGCAAGAAAAGGATATAGATACAAGTATTAAAAAAAGTGCTGCCACAGCATAGGCTGATAAAAGATTTTTAAAGATGCCTGATGAATTAATCGGTGTAAATGGGTGAAATCTCAGGAAAGAAATCCAGCGCTGGATTAAAACAAAACCTTAAATTGTAGTTTTAACGATGGGGATTAAAAAAAATTGAGCACTTTGCCGCCCCGAAAACCGATCCTACTCTGTAGTTTGGCAGCTGGTTTTTTTATACTCGGCTAGATTACTAAAAAGTCTTCAGTTTTTAATGATAAAAAGGGCAAACATTATAAAAACTTTGCGAACTTTGCGTTCCATAATCAGGATTGGAAAAGGAGCTGTTGCAATACACATTGATTTTTCTATTCACTAAAAAAAACAGACTACGTATGAAAATAAATCCAAAACACGGCATCGATAAGCTTCTTTTCGGGATGAAACAAAATGATGTTACGGCGCTTTACGGGAAACCAGACCGCAATTATAAGGATGAGGATGATAATGTAATTTTTGCTTACAACAAACTCAAAATGCGCTTGACATTCTATAAGGAAGAAGAGCTGAAATTGGGGTACATTGTCGCATCAAGTCCGGAGTTGGAATTATTTGGATACAAATTGATCAACAGAAAAATTAGTGAGGTCAAAAAAGATTTGGTTACCAAAGGAATCACTAAATTTACTCAGGAAGAGTTTGATACGTTCGAAAATTACTTCAACGAGGAAAACTGGATCATTTTTCAAACAGAATTTGATGAGGTGGTGAAATTTGAAATTGGTGCAATTATCAATCAGAAAGATGAATTTGACTGGAAATTTACAAAGAAATAATAGTGTTGGTTTACGTCTGATAGCACACAGATGGCACGGTTGCGACAGAAGAAAAACGAATTTTAAGTATTTTTTAATCAGTGTAACCCAGTTTAAATCCGCATACTGAATAAGATTTATCTAAATGGATTAAATAATAAACCCGACAGTTTTCCTTTGATGAGAATTGTCGGGTTTTATAATTGTCAAATATTTTATTTTATTGTTTTGGAGTTGGCTGTTTTTCTAGCATTTCTAATTCGAACACAAGCATTGTATTAGGCGGAATAACGCCTCCGGCACCTCGCTCGCCATACGCCAGATTGGATGGAATAAAAATGACTGCTTTATCGCCAAAAGCCATATTGTCAAGTCCTTCAATAAATCCGGGTATCATGCCGTCTTTTTTTCCGGCTTCAAACGGGAAGGCTCGGTATCCGTTTTGGGCGGCACGATTGGCATCAAATTTCCCGTAGACTTGATTGACTTCTTCATAGCTACTGTCAAATAGGGTTCCGTCCTCAAAATAGCCTGCGTAATGAAAATAAAATGTTGCTCCGTTAGCAGGTTTTACTCCGGTTCCTTTCTCTGTTATCTTGTACGCTAATCCGGAAGGTGTGATGGTTGCTGTCGCTTTAGCAGCGGCTAAATAGGTTTTTTTAGCGGTTACTACAGCACCGTATTTTTCCATGTATACTCGTTTAGCTTCCGCTTCCAGCGCTTCTCTTTTTACTTTGTTTTCCGCTTCAAAAACAGCTTGTTTTGCTTTATTTTCAGCGTTTGCCAGGTCTTGTTTTTTCTGGTCTTCGGATTTATTGTTGAAATAATCAGCGAATACTTTTGGCGCATCAAATTTTTTGGCCAAAGCGCCTTTTCTCACAATAGTAATCTTTGTAATTACATCGCTTTGCGCAATAGCGTTCACGATGGCCATTCCTTGGGTTACATGCCCAAAAACGGAGTGCTTACCATCTAACCATGGCGTTGCTTTATGGGTGATAAAAAACTGGCTTCCATTAGTTGCAGGTCCAGAATTAGCCATAGAAAGAATACCGGCTTTGTTGTGTCTCAAGTCCGTAAATTCATCTTTGAAACTATAACCTGGGCCACCGGAACCATTGCCGGAAGGATCTCCAGTCTGTATCATAAAATCTTGTATGACACGGTGAAATTTCAGAGCGTCAAAGAACGGTTTTCCTTTTAGTTTGTCATCAGTGACAAAAGTGTTTTTACCTTCTGCCAATGCAATGAAGTTCGCAACGGTAACCGGTGCTTTTTGGTAGGCTAGTTCCACTACAATGTCTCCTTTGTTGGTAGCAATTGTTGCAAAAATTCCCTCGATAACTACCGGAGCTTTTACCGCAGGTTTCACCGGTTTTTTTACAATTGCTTTTGCTGTTGTCACCGGTTTTTTGGCAGGAATAGATTTCTTGACCGTTTGGGAATGTACATTGACCATTCCCAGAAACAATAAAACCAGAATTTTAAATTTCATAGTGTACTAATTTAAAGGCTTATTTTCTTACTATTATTGAGGCATTTTTTCTAATAATTCAATTTCAAAAATGATGTTGGCATTAGGCGGAATCACACCTCCGGCTCCAGCTGCCCCATATCCCAATTGGGATGGAATAAAAATCACGGCTTTGTCTCCAAATGATAATTTTTCGATGCCTTCAATGAAACCAGGAATCATGCCATCTTTTTTACCAGCTTGGAAAGGGATGGGTTGGTAGCCGTTTTGAGCGGCTCTGTTTTCATCGTATTTTCCAAAAGTTTGGGCAATACTTTCGATACTAGCATCAAATAATTCAGCATTTTCAAGAAAACCGGCGTAATGAATGAAGATGCCAGTACCAATAGCAGGTTTTTTACCCCCGCTTTTTTTGGTGATCACGTATTGCAGTCCTGTTTTGGTTTTTGTTGCTTTGGCTTTTAATTCGGCAAAATAAGCTACTTTTTGTTCGCGGACTTCTTTGTATTTCTCGTTGTAAACTCGCTTGTTTTCAGTATCTACAGCTGCTTTTTCCTTTTGATTTTTATTTTCTACAGCAAAATAATCATTGAATATTTTTACTGCGTTAAATTTTTTAGCCGCTTCTCCATTTCTGATAATGGTAACTGTATTGATGTAATCGTTTTGTTGAATTTTGTTCACGACCTCCATCCCTTTTTCGACTACATGACCAAAAATAGTGTGTTTGCCATCTAGCCAAGGTGTAGCAAGATGCGTGATAAAAAACTGACTGCTGTTGGTGGCCGGGCCGTTATTGGCCATAGCCAGAACACCTCCTTTATCAAATTGCAAATCAGTAAATTCATCTTTGAACTTGTAGCCGGTATCACCAGAACCCGTTCCTAGCGGATCTCCGGTTTGTATCATGAAGTCATTGATGACACGATGGAATTTTAAACCATCAAAAAAAGGTCTTTTTTTAAGATTTTCATTGGTCACATAATCATTTTTCCCTTCTGCTAATGCCACATAATTTGCTACTGTAATAGGGGCCTTTTCAAAATTTAATTGTACGATGATGTCCCCTTTATTGGTTTCAATTTTAGCGTATAAACCGTCTGGAAGATCGCTGTGTTCTTCTTTACAGGAGTAAAATGAGGCAATTGCCAGGAATGCGAGTACGATCTTTTTTTTCATTTCTAACTTTATTTTTATTGGTTTATAGTGTCTTTAGGTGTACTGGTGGGCGGTACTTGTTGTTTGCTGGGAGCTGGGGGTACAACTGTTTTTACTGGTGTTTCGTTCTCTTTTTTATAAGTTGCTTCCGATTTAAAGTCACGCAGCGTAACCGTGCAGATTAAGGGCTGGTTGGTGCCAATTTTTTTGTCATCACCATGGTAACCGTACCCCATATTTGATGGAAAAAGAAAGGTAACTTTCTCGTTTTTACGCATTAGTTTGATGCCGTCTCGCAATCCCATCATAATGTTTTGTTTGTCAACATAATAGATTTGAGGTCTTAGCTCTACTTCAGAATAAATGATGGCTCCCTTTAAATCTTTTATCTCGTAATCAAAAAAGGCTACATCTCCTTTTTTTGGCGTAAGCGTATCCGTTTCATTCCGGGTTTGATAGGTGTACCAATATCCTTTTTTTGAGGCAAGGTATTTTATCTTTGGGTCGCTTTTGATTAAAGCCTCAATTTTATCTTCTTCGGTGGCCACCAGTTTTTTGTTGCGTTGAATTGATTTTTTCATGAAACTTCCCGAAGCTTGCGAAAGGGGTCTGCGCGCCTCCTGATGCTGCTTGCAGCTTGACATAACCAGAATCAAAAAAAAGACCAGTGCAATAGGCGTACTGAATTTTAACATGGATTATACTTTTAGCGTTGTTACTAAATCTTCGAATTTTTTGATAGTTTCTGTCATTGATGTTTCTGATTTCCCTCCGGCTGCATTGCGATGTCCGCCACCATTAAAATGGTCTCTTGCAAATTGATTCACATCAAAATCGCCTTGGGAACGGAATGAAATTTTGATGATTTTTTCTTCTCTATTTTCTATAAAGATAGCTGTGAAAACGATTCCCTTGATGCTTAATCCGTAGTTTACAATACCTTCTGTATCGCCTTTTACATAATCAAACGAATTTAATTCGTCCTGGCTAAGAGTCGTGTAGGCTGTTTTATGTTCCGGAAGTACTTTCATGTTTTGGAGCGCTCTTCCTAGTATTTGCAAACGCCCAAAGGAGCTGTTGTCAAATAATAAGCTTGGGATTTCTGTGTTCTCAACGCCTAAATCGATTAATTCAGCCACAATCCTATGGGTTGTTCCAGTTGTTTTTGGAAAACGAAAGGAACCGGAATCGGTTAGGATTCCAGTATAAATGCAGGTTCCGATAGTCTTGTCGATATCTTGCTTTTTTCCAAGGAATAAAATGAAGTTGTACACCATTTCACAAGTTGATCCAAAGGCCGTATCAGAGTAGGTGATCGCGGCATAATCATCCGGTTTTTGATGGTGGTCAATCATGATGAAGGGCGCCTTTAGCTGGGATAAAACCTGCTCCATATCGCCGGTGCGGTGCAAGGCATTAAAATCTAAGGTAAAAATCAGATCGGCTTCTTCAAGGATTTTTGTGCAATTTTGTTTGTCTTTTTCAAATATTTTAATCGTTTCAGAGCCCGGCATCCAAGCCAGAAAATCTGGAAATTCATTGGGAGAAACAACAACGGGCTGGTGTTTGTTTTTTAATAAAAAATGATATAAAGCCAGGGTAGAACCCATGGCATCGCCATCAGGGCCTCGGTGTGGGATTATGGCAATCTTTTTAGGAGTTGCTAATAACAACTGTATCGCTTGAATGTCTTGTATTTTCATAGATTGCGAAATTACATTTTTTTACTGTAATGTTGAAATGAATTATACAATTAACAAACTTTTAGAGGGTTATAAAAAGTCGGTGTTTCTTCTTTTTAATTTTTGGTACAAATGGTATTTTGCTCCTTTTACAATTTGGGCGTTGTAAATTCCCACGGAACCGGATGTAAAGTAAGCGATGCAGCACGCTAGACCAATAAAAATACCGCTTTCAACACCAAAAATTTCCATTCCCATGACCGTGCAAGCAATAGGTGTATGGGTGGCTCCGGAAAAAACAGCCACAAACCCCATGCCTGCCAAAAGGGCAATTGGCAATGGCACAACCAGCGATAAGGCACTTCCTAAAGTAGCGCCAACAAAAAATAGCGGGGTTACCTCGCCCCCTTTAAATCCTGCTCCCAGCGTAAATCCCGTAAAGAGTATTTTTAGTAGGAAATCATAAGAAGCATTTGGACTCGAAAATGCCTCAATAATCATAGGAACTCCAAGTCCAATGTATTTTGTAGTTCCAATAAAATAGACGGCTAATGCAATGAAACATCCTCCCACAAAAGGGCGAAGAGGCGGAAACGATATGGTTTTAGAAAATAACCGACCCCAAAAGTGTGTGCTTCTGGAGAAAAGCATGGCGACCAAGCCAAACAAAATACTTACGAGAACTACCCAGAATAAGGTAATGAAAGTAATTGAAGGGACAAAAGGAATAGCATAATGCGTGTGTTGTACCTGCCAAAGTTCCACGGTGAAATAAGCGATATAGGCAACAAAAAACGATAATAGGATGCTTTTTAAATTGATTTTACTAAAAAAAACAACTTCCAAAGCAAATAAGGCTCCGGCTAAAGGGGTGCCAAAAATGGAAGCAAATCCTGCGCTGATTCCCAGAATGAGGATTGTTTTTCTTTCGGAAACGTCAAGCTGAAATAGTTTTGTGAACTGATCCGCAATAGCACCGCCCATTTGTACTGCTGTTCCTTCACGACCGGCTGAACCGCCAAAAAGATGGGTGATCAAGGTGCCAAAAAGTACCAAAGGCGCCATTTTGAATGGAATAATTTGCTGCGGATTTTCGTATTCTTTTAACAATAAATTATTCCCCTTGACGACTGATTCCCCCCAATAGTAATATCCCAGTCCTATTGCCAAGCCACCTATTGGCAAAAGCCAGATGATCCAGTTGTTGTTGTCTCGGGTTTGGGTTACCCATTCTAATGCTACCAGAAAAAAAGCAGATGCCGATCCGGAAAAAATACCTATTAAAATGCAAATGAAAATCCATTTGAGCAGGAGTGTCGTAATTTTTTTAGTTTTTTCTAAACGCATTAGTGGAAAGGGGGCAAAGTGTTTGTGCAAAAGTATTATAATCCGTCTTGAATTAATGATTTTTCAGGGGCTATTGCTGTAAATTCTATTTCAACTAGATATTCAGGACCGACTAATTTGCTGATTTCATAAAAACCAGTGACAGGTTTTATATCTTTAAAAAATTGAGCATGAGCCTTAGCAACGTATTCAAAAGTAGTAATGTCAGTAGTGAAAATTCGGGTTCTGATAACATCTTTCATACTTGCATCCAAGTCTTCAAGAACTTTTTCGACACGTTCTAAAATATTAAGCGTTTGCGCATAGGCGTCATTAGCTTTTACTTTTTTGCCGTCAACTAGTGCGACAGTTCCGGAAACCTCAATAGAGTTGCCAATGCGTACGGCGCGGCAATATCCCATTTTGTCTTCCCATGGCGAGCCTGTCAGTATGTTTTCTCTTTTCATTGTAGTAGTGTTTAAAGGTTGTTTAGTGTTATGGAAGGCGATGCTTTGGTATGGCATACTATTTGCAAGTTATAAAAAAAAGCGAAATAAAATCACCCGTTTTGTAATTAAAATATTCCTTTTATGTACCGGTTTTTTATGGTGTTTGGGTATCCAAAATATAATAAAATCGGAAATTATAAGTTATAAATGAAAGTTAAATTAGTGCTTCGTTCTTGATTAAGTACAATAGGTTTTTTATTTTTAAATTTTTACAGGTACAAAAAACCTAATTTTGAAAGTTATGAAAAGGATTTTATTTTTAATGATTACCATCAGCATGTCTCTAAGCGGATATGCCCAAAACGAATTTAGCTCAAAATTTAAAGCCATTCCCCCTAAAAATATAGCACCAAAAATTAAAAAACCAATTCCTCCAAAAGCGAGTGTTCCACCTGTTAAGACACCTAATGTGTTTAAAAATCCGGAGTTATTAAATCCAAAACCAAATGCTTCAGCTCCTGTAGCGCCGGCAAATAATTTTTCGATGATTCCTAAAAATGAGTTTATTAATCCGGGAGATGTGTATAGAGACAAATGGAATAAAAAAGAAGAAAAAACAGAAGGTTTGGTGTATCGAAAAAACCAAGATTTAGGCAATTTTACCACGGGATCTGTCACAGCAAAAGTAATGTATCGCGATGCGGCCTACGTTGATGGGGATCAGATCAGGGTGTATCTGAACGATAAAGTGATCCAGTACCAAGTGAATCTTGAAAGTAATTTTCAAGGATTTGAAATCGTCTTAGAAAAAGGATTTAACAAGATTGAATTTGAAGCGTTGAACCAGGGATCTTCAGGACCCAATACTGCTGAATTCAAAGTGTATAATGATAAAGGAGGTTTGATATCAGGAAGTCAATGGAATCTGGGAACAGGTTTTAAAGCAACCATTATTTTGGTCAAAGAATAGTTGACATAAATCCTGTATTGTAAAAACAAAAAGACCTTTGAAATGAGATTCCAAAGGTCTTTTTTTGTCTTATTTGAAATTTCAGGGTACAATCACTTTGGATTTCGTCAGCCACTAGTTTGATAGCTTTTTCTAAAAAGGATCTGCAGTAACTTGAAATTTCATGTCCGCTTTTATGGAAATATCTTGAGGAATCGCCTCTTTGGTTATCGCTTTTGTTCGTAGTTTAAAACTGGAAGCTTTAACGTATTTGTCTAATTTTGCTGTGGTACAGGTTAAATTCAACGTGTTTGATGTTGCGTTTATATCGTCTAAAAAAGCCAGTTCAATCTCGTCGCTGTCATTTGTTGAAATATAAATATGTATCGATTTTAAAAATGAAAATGATTTGTTAGCGGGATTTGTTACCGTCAACTTCATCTCTTTCAATTTTACATCTTTGACTAATTCGGCATTTGTATTGTTATTTTCAAATGCGGTACTAGAATTAGACGGAACATCTGGAGTAACTAATTCTAAAGAGGTGTTCACTGGAAATCCAGAAGGAATGGTAACGGTCGTTTGATTGTCTATCGAAAAGGTCAATAAATCATCAATTACATTGCATGAAATGATAATAAAGCCAAAAAAGGCAACGGCTATAAAATTTTTTGCTTTCATTTTTGCTGTTTTAAGTAGATTATTAGGGCTGCAAATGTACTCTTTTATCTTCTAAACTTAATTTCAGGATAATTCCAAAATGGACTAAAAGGCTAATTCTCTTTTAAAAGATAGGAGAAATTATTTTGGCGATCCAAAATAAAATAAATATTTTAAAATTCGATTTTTCAATTCAAAATATAAAAAGTATTTTTGCACATGCAACACAACGTACTTATTTTAGATTTCGGATCGCAATACACACAACTTATTGCGCGTAGAGTTCGCGAATTAAATATATTCTGCGAAATCTTCCCTTACAATCATTTTCCGAGTGATTTATCTTCTTACAAAGCCGTAATCCTTGGTGGTAGCCCTTTTTCTGTTCGAGGAGAAGATGCGCCACATCCTGATTTATCTCAAATTAGAGGAAAATTACCTTTATTAGCCGTTTGTTACGGAGCCCAATATTTATCTCATTTTAGTGGAGGTGAAGTGGCAGCTTCAAATACAAGAGAATATGGTAGAGCTAATTTATCTTTTATAAAAGAGAATGAAGTGTTCTTCGAGGGTGTTTCTGAAAACAGCCAAGTTTGGATGAGCCATAGCGATAGTATCAAAGCATTGCCCACTAATGGAGTAAAACTTGCCAGTACCCACGATGTGGAATTTGCAGCTTACAAAATAGAGGGTGAAACCACGTACGCCATTCAGTACCATCCGGAAGTTTTTCACTCAACCGACGGATCTAAAATGTTGGAGAACTTTTTGGTGAAAATTGCGGAAGTGCCTCAAAATTTTACGCCAAATGCTTTTGTTGAAGAAATGGTGGCTGAATTAAAAGAAAAACTACAAGACGATAAAGTGGTTCTCGGACTTTCTGGAGGAGTAGATTCTACCGTGGCAGCAGTTTTATTACATCAAGCGATTGGTAAAAACCTGTATTGTATTTTTGTGAATAATGGTTTGCTTCGTAAAAATGAGTTCCAGAACGTACTGGATCAGTACAAAGGAATGGGTTTGAACGTAAAAGGAGTCGATGCCGGTGATCGTTTTTTATCTGAATTAGCAGGTGTCAGCGACCCGGAGACCAAACGTAAAATTATAGGACGTGTCTTTATCGAAGTTTTTGATGATGAATCGCACCTTATACAAGATGTAAAATGGTTGGCACAAGGTACTATTTACCCGGATGTTATTGAATCCGTTTCTGTAAAAGGACCATCGGCAACCATAAAATCACACCATAATGTTGGCGGTTTGCCGGATTACATGAAACTAAAAATAGTAGAGCCATTGCGCATGCTTTTTAAAGATGAGGTACGCAGAGTAGGTGCTTCTTTAGGAATAGACCCTGAATTATTAGGTAGACATCCTTTTCCAGGACCAGGACTGTCCATCCGAATTTTAGGAGACATTACCCCGGAAAAAGTACAGATTTTACAGGACGTTGATGCTGTTTTTATTGACGGATTAAAATCTTGGGGACTGTACGATAAAGTATGGCAAGCCGGAGCCATTTTACTTCCCGTTAATAGTGTAGGAGTAATGGGAGATGAGCGTACCTATGAGAAAGTAATTGCATTACGTGCTGTAGAATCTACAGATGGTATGACAGCAGATTGGGTACATCTTCCCTATGATTTCCTGATGAAAGTCTCGAATGACATAATCAACAAAGTAAAAGGGGTTAATAGAGTGGTGTATGATATCAGTTCAAAACCGCCGGCAACTATTGAATGGGAATAATACTTTACTATTTAGTCCTTTCTAAGAACAGCTTTTTTTAATGTTCCCATATAAACGGTATCAAATTTTTTAGAATAAAATTTGGTACCGTTCTTGTATTACTAATTTGAATAATTTATAAATGAAAACGATGAAATATTTTTTTGTAATTTGTATGGTGCTGTTGTTGTTCAATCATGATAGTGTTTTTGCACAAGAAAAAAATACAACGCACAAAGTGGCGAAAGGGGAAACAATTAACGAAATTGCTCAAAAATACAAGGTCACTCCATTTGATATATATCAACTAAATCCGGATGCTCAAAGTGGATTGAAACCAAACAGTATTTTGCTGATTCCTAAAAAAGGGGGCAACCAAAAACCGTTGACTGCGACTATACCAGGTGCGAAGGCTATAATTCACGAAGTGACACCAAAAGAAACGCTCTATGGTATCGAAAAAAAATATGAGGTAACGGATGAAGCTTTAAAAGAAGCGAACCCTTTTCTTGAAAACGAGGGCCTCCAAATAGGGCAGACGCTTATTATTCCATCTAAAAATGGGTTAAAAAAAACAGTATCAAATCAGGATAAAGTAGTGTATCACGATGTGCTTCCAAAAGAGACTAAATACTCAATCGCGAAATACTATGGAATTACCATTGCAGAATTAGAGCAGAAAAATCCTGAAATAGTTTCCGGTTTACCCATTGGATATAAATTGCGTATCAAAGGGAATCCCGAAACTTTGGGGCCAAAAGCAGATAAAACGGAAGCAGCGTTTGCGTCCAAAGAAGAAATGGGTGAAAATAATGCACAACCAGCCAAAGTACTCTTTAGTTCCCGTTCCTATGTTATAAAACCGAAAGAAACACTGTATAGTTTGTCCCGAATGTTTAATTTGAGTCAGGAGGAATTAATTGCTTTAAACCCCGCTTTATCTCAGGGCGTGACAGAAGGTATGATTTTGAAAGTCCCGTCAGCGACTCCTGTTTTGCAAGAAATTAAAAAAGAATATACCGTATTGTCAAATAATAGCGCGAACAGGAAAAAACTAGTGCTTATTTTGCCCTTTAATATTGCAAAAATGGAGGTGGATACTGCAAATTCAATCATCACCCGCTTGAAAAACGACAAGTTTTTGAATATGACTTTAGATTTTTATGCAGGTGCATTAATGGCCATAGATTCTGCCAAACAATTGGGTCTTTCTCTTGATGTGAGTATCTATGATTCTCAGGAAACTAAGGATTATTCTAATATAGTAGCATTAATTAAGCGAAATAATTTGGAAGATTCAGATGCTATAATTGGACCATTTTATCAAAGTAACGTCGAGATAACGGCTGAATTACTTCATAAACACCAGGTTCCGGTAATCTCCCCTTTATCAAAAGATGTTGGTAACTCCCTTAGTAATTTATATCAAACCATTCCAACGACCACTGAGGTTAAAAATGCGATGTTCAATTATATGCGAGCCAGAGGAGGCGTTATTATAGCAGTAGTCGATAGGAAAAAAGAATCTGTAATTCAGTTTATAAAAGAAAATCATAAAGACGTTAAATTTGCAACTCTTAATCCAAATGGCAGTGTGTCTCCAGAAAATCTACAGCGTTTATTTGTAAAAGGCAAAATGAATTACGTGGTGATGGAAACCGAAAACACGAGTATGATCAAGGCAACTATGGCCACTATGTTGAGTGCTATGTCTGCGTATCAAGTGCAGTTAGTAATTCTGGAACCAAATGAAACATTAGACACGGACGAAATTAATTTTGTGAATTTGACAAAATTGAAATTAATGTATCCGTCAGTTGCTCGTGAAAATGAAACACCTGAAGCATTAATTTTTGAGAAAGAGTTTAAAAACAGGAATAAAATTACTCCAAGTGCTTATGCAATTCGTGGTTTTGATGTTACTTTTGACACGATGATGCGTTTGTCACAAGATAAGAAATATCAGGAAACAGTAGCCTTTACGGCAACGGAACAAATAGATAATAAGTTTGAATTCTATAAAAAAGAAGATGGTGGGTATACCAATAAAGGAATTTATATTTTATATTATGATACCGATTTAACCATAAAAGAAGCAAAATAATGACATCAATAGTAACGTATTTAGGGGATTTAAGAACCTCTTCTATTCATTTGCAATCCGGGACTGAAATTTTTTCGGATGCTCCTTTAGATAATAATGGGAAAGGAGAAGCTTTTTCTCCAACGGATGCGGTTGCCAATGCTCTGGCAACTTGTATGATGACCATTATGGGAATAAAAGCACGAGATCTCGAAGTGGATTTAAAAGGATCTACCGCTGAGGTGGTCAAAATAATGAAAATGGAACCCAGACGTATTGATGTGATAGCGATTAATTTTGAGATGTACGGAACTGCTGATGTAAAGAATATAACAATACTGGAAAGTGCAGCAATGACCTGTCCTGTATTCCTGAGTCTGCATCCCGAAATCGAGAAACGAATTATTTTTAACTGGAATTAAATAGTCTTTGGAAGCAAGAGACAGGAAACAAAAATGATTATTTCTTCTTGTTTTCCTGTCTCTTGCTTCTTTTTTATTATAAAATGGATCAAAACCAAAAACAACTCATCAAGCTAGCCCATACTAAAATGCCTTTTGGTAAATACGAAGGCTGGTTTCTTATCGATATCCCGGAATACTATATTGTTTGGTATAGCAATAAAGGGTTTCCTAAAGGGGAACTAGGGGAACAACTGAAATTAATTTATGAATTGAAACTCAATGGTCTGGAAGAGTTAATTCGAAATATAAAAAAACGGTACCCAAAACCGATTTAATTTTCAATTTGACAATTTATAATTGTACTTTTGCCACGTTTTTTACACAACTACAATACAAATAACAACAGAATGAATCAAACGAAATATATTTTTGTTACTGGCGGTGTGACTTCTTCTTTAGGGAAAGGAATCATTGCAGCATCTTTGGCAAAATTGTTACAAGCTAGAGGATACCGTACAACCATCCAAAAGTTTGACCCATACATTAATGTAGATCCAGGGACATTAAATCCTTATGAACATGGAGAATGTTATGTGACTGATGATGGTGCCGAAACGGATTTGGATTTAGGGCATTACGAGCGTTTTTTGAATGTTCCTACTTCTCAGGCGAATAATGTGACTACAGGAAGAATTTATCTTTCGGTTATTGAAAAGGAAAGAAGAGGTGAGTTTTTAGGAAAAACAGTACAAGTAGTTCCTCATATCACCAATGAAATCAAGGAAAGAATGCAGTTGCTTGGAAATTCCGGCGATTATGATATTGTCATCACTGAAATTGGGGGTACAGTAGGAGACATTGAATCCTTACCTTACATAGAATCTGTTCGTCAATTAGTTTGGGAATTAGGAGAGCATAATGGGATTGTAATTCACCTTACTCTGGTTCCTTATTTAGCTGCCGCGGGAGAGTTGAAAACAAAACCAACCCAGCATTCCGTAAAAACCTTGATGGAAAGCGGAATAAAAGCAGATATTTTAGTGTGCAGAACGGAACACGAAATTTCTGAAGAATTACGCAATAAACTGGCTTTGTTTTGTAATGTAAAAAGAGAAGCTGTTATTCAGTCTATTGATGCTTCCACGATTTATGAAGTGCCGAATCTAATGCTGGAAGAAGGACTTGATGTTGTGGCGTTAAAAAAATTAGATTTACCTAAAAAAGCGGCTCCGGATTTAAAAAACTGGAATACTTTTTTACGCCGATTAAAAAATCCAAAGCATACCGTGAATATAGGTTTGATAGGAAAATATGTAGAAATGCAGGATTGCTACAAATCTATTTTGGAAGCATTTATCCATGCCGGTGCAGCTAATGAAACAAAGGTAAATGTGATTTCGATTCATTCAGAACACATTGATGCAAATAATATACAGGAAAAATTCTCAGGTTTAGACGGAATTCTGGTTGCTCCAGGTTTTGGAGAAAGAGGAATTGAAGGAAAAATTGCAGCAGTGCAATATGCCCGTGAGAATAAAGTGCCGTTTTTCGGAATTTGTTTGGGGATGCAAATGGGCATCATAGAATATTCAAGAAATATGTTGGGTTATAAAGATGCTAATTCAACTGAAATGAATGAACACACCGCTTATCCGGTAGTAAACCTCATGGAAGAGCAAAAAACTATCACGGATAAGGGCGGAACAATGCGTCTTGGTGCATGGAAATGCGACATCAAAAAAGATACATTAGCCTATAAAATTTACGGAAAAGAAACCATTTCAGAACGCCACCGTCACCGCTATGAGTACAACAGTAAATACGTTGCTCCATTAGAAAATGCCGGATTGATGGCTTCAGGCGTAAACCCTGATACGGGATTGGTAGAAATTATAGAAATAGAAGATCATCCGTTTTTTATTGGCGTGCAATACCATCCGGAATACAAGAGTACGGTTGCAAATCCGCATCCTATTTTTGTGAATTTTGTGGCAGCAGCCGTTCAGGCAAAGAAAAAATAACTGAAAACGATTGGGTTTCAGTAAACCTAAAATTTATAACTTTTTTTAATTATAATGGAACAAAAAAAATTTGACCTCAATTCGATCATAGGTTTTGTATTAATTTTTGGTATTTTGATTTTTATCATGTATCAAAATCAACCTGATGAGAAAGTAATTGCCGCTGAAAAAGCACAAAAAGAATTGGTGATTCAGGAAGCTAAAGCGAAAGAGTTAGAAGCTAAAACGGTTGCAAAAGCAACAATTGAGGTTGCTGCAACCGGAGATTCAACTCAACTGGCGCAGTTGCAAAAAACCTTAGGGAATTTTGCCTATTCTGCAACATTACCTTCAGCAAAAGCAGGCTTTACAACTATTGAAAACGAATTGGTTATGCTAAAAATAGCCAATAAAGGAGGCTATATTGTGGAGGCTACTTTGAAAAAATTTGAAAAATTCAAGAAAGGTTCAGGACAATTAGTGCAATTGATCAAAGACAATAATGCCAATTTAAATGTACAATTGCTGACTAGTGATAACCGTACTTTAAATTCAAAAGACTTGTATTTTGAACCGACCTTGACAAAAGTTGGAGCAGATCAAATATTATCCATGAAATTGAAAGCGGGAGCTAATGAATTCTTGGAATACAAATACGTGTTGAAACCAAACGAATATATGATTGGTTTTGACATTCGTTCCCAAGGATTGAATAAAGTCTTGAATACCGCCAAACCAGTAGATTTAGAGTGGGATTTAAAAACCTACCGAAACGAGAAAAGTGTTTCGTATGAAAACCGGTATACTGAAATCTATTTTGAACATGAAGACGGAAAAATAGATTACGCAGGATTGGGTCAGACGGAAGAATCTGACTTAGATAAAGCCACTTTTGTAGCTTTCAAACAGCATTTTTTCTCAACGATTCTTTTAACGCAAACCCCTTTCGAAACGGCTAAATTAAAATCAACAAATTTAGTGCTGGATGACAAAGTGGATACTACTTTTACAAAACAATTTAATGCTAACATCCCATTAGCATTTACCAATGGTGAATTAGATCACAAAATGAGTTGGTATTTTGGTCCAACAGATTATAAGACATTACACTCATACGATCAAAATCTGGAAAAAATTATTTCACTGGGTTGGGGAATTTTTGGGTGGATCAATAAGTTTATCTTTATTCCATTATTTGCCTTTTTAAGTTCTTATATTTCTTATGGAATTGCGATAATTATTTTTACAATTTTGATAAAAATAGCAATGTCGCCGATTACTTTTAAATCGTTCTTGTCACAGGCTAAGATGAAAGTATTGCGTCCTGAAATAACAGAATTGGGTGAAAAATTCAAAAAAGACCCTATGAAGAAACAACAGGAAACAATGAAGTTGTATAACAAAGCGGGAGTAAATCCTATGGCAGGTTGTATTCCAGCATTGATTCAGCTGCCATTTATGTATGCTTCGTTTCAGTTTTTCCCATCGGCATTTGAGTTAAGACAAAAAAGTTTCCTTTGGGCGGATGATTTATCGTCTTTTGATGAAGTAATCCGTTTGCCTTTCTATATTCCGTTTTACGGAAATCACATCAGTTTGTTTCCTATTCTGGCTTCGATTGCTATTTTCTTTTACATGAAAATGACTTCTGGAGACCAGCAAATGGCTGCTCCACAACAAGAAGGAATGCCGGATATGGCAAAAATGATGAAAATTATGATATACGTGTCGCCAATCATGATGTTGTTTTTTTTTAATAGTTATGGTGCGGGATTGAGTTTGTATAACTTTATTTCGAATTTGATTACCATTGGAATTATGATTGTCATCAAACGATACTTTATCGATAGTGATAAGATTCATACTCAAATTCAAGAGAATAAATTGAAAGAGCCCAAAAAGCAAGGTAAATTCCAGAAAAAACTGCAAGAAGTGATGGAACAAGCCGAAGCTCAAAAAGCACAACAAAAGAAAAAATAATGCATAAAAAAAGCTCTCAAATATTGAGAGCTTTTTTATTAGATTAATTTAAGTGACCTGAATTCGGTACTAAAAAAAGTAATTATGAAAACATATTACAAAAAAAGAATATTGGTTTTGATGTTTTTGAATGTGTTTTTTCTTTATGCACAAACTGATTTTAATGTATTAGATGCAAAAGGGAAAAAACACGGAGTGTGGAAAGGTGTATATGAAACCTCAAAACGACCTAGATATGAAGGAACTTTTGAGCACGGAAAAGAAATTGGTATTTTTAATTTTTTTGATGATACCAGAGCAAAATCGCTAATTGCAACTCGAGAATTTAATCCAAAAGACAATGCAGCGTTTACTATTTTTTACGACCAAAACAAGAATAAAGTAAGTGAAGGAAAAGTGATCAATAAAGTATTTGAGGGTCAATGGAACTATTACCATTTGGCCTCAAAAAATATAATGACAACGGAACACTATAGTAAAGGAAAACTTGAAGGTTTGCGTACCGTATTTTATTTAAGTGGAAAAATTGCCGAAGAAATCAATTATATAAATAATTTAAAAAATGGCTTTTATAAAAAATATACTGAAAAAGGAATCGTGTTGGAAGAGTCTGCTTTCAAGAACGACCTTTATAACGGTTTAGCAATCTTTAGAGATTCCAACGGGAATACAGTCTCTAAAGGACACTTTGTAAATGGAAAGAAAGCGGGTATATGGCAGTTTTTTGAAAAAGGAAAAGTAGTCAAAGAAATCAATATGAGCTTTACAGAAAATGCCACAAAATCAAAAAACAATTAACGGTATCGTTAGCCATTACTGTTGTAAATCTTTTTGTAACTTTGCACCCTTATAAAATTTTAATTTTTTGAAGATGAAGCGTGTAGTTGTAGGACTTTCCGGAGGAGTAGATTCAAGTGTTGCTGCTTATTTGTTGCAGCAACAAGGGTATGAAGTTATTGGTCTTTTTATGAAGAATTGGCATGACGATTCAGTCACTATTTCTAATGAATGCCCATGGCTGGAGGACAGTAATGATGCATTGTTAGTTGCCGAAAAACTTGGAATTCCATTTCAAACAGTAGATTTAAGTGTTGAATACCAAGAAAAAATCGTAGACTACATGTTCAATGAATATGAAAAAGGACGTACTCCAAATCCCGATGTGCTTTGTAATCGGGAAATAAAATTTGAAGTTTTCATGAAAATTGCTTTGAGTCTTGGTGCTGATTATGTTGCAACGGGGCATTATTGTCAAAAAAGTGAAATCAAAGTGAATGGCGAAACCGTGTATCAACTGAAAGCCGGTGCTGATACCAATAAAGATCAATCCTATTTCTTGTGTCAATTATCCCAAGAGCAATTGGCAAAATCCTTATTTCCCATTGGCGAATTAACTAAACCGGAAGTACGTGAAATTGCTGCCCAAATGGAATTGATAACTGCCGAAAAGAAAGACTCACAAGGCTTGTGTTTTATTGGAAAAGTGCGTTTGCCTGAATTTTTACAACAAAAATTGCAACCCAAAGACGGAATTATTATCCAAATAGATAAAAATGATCCTGTTTACAGTGCTGAAAATCATGTAGGCCTAAGTGTAGAAGCGGATTTAAAATCAGCAGCAAGAAAAATTCCGTACACGCCACAAATGGGGAAAATAGTGGGGAAACATCAAGGGGCTCATTATTTTACTATTGGACAACGAAAAGGATTAAATGTAGGAGGCACAACGGATCCCTTGTTTATTATAGCCACGAATGTAGAAACCAATACGATATATACCGGATTATCAAGTCAACATCCCGGATTATTCAAGAAAGCATTGCGTATTGAAAAAGAAGAAGTACATTGGATTCGTAAAGATTTGGCTTTGGCCAATGGAGGAACGATGGAGGTGATGGCAAGAATACGCTACAGGCAACCGTTGCAAAGGGCTACTTTGTATCAGTTTGAAAATGAAATGTACGTGGACTTTAACGAACCGCAGTCGGCAATAACCGAAGGACAATTTGCCGCGTGGTATTTAGGGGATGAATTAGTTGGTTCAGGAGTTATTTCTTAGTTTAGTACTTTATTTTAGTATGATTTCAAGAAAAACCGTAGTTTCAATTGCCATTTAATTTCATTGGAAGCTATATCTTTATATCTTAGCAATATAGTTACCTATGAGAAAATTCTATTTATTCTTTTTTCTATTCATTACTACTGTGGGTTTTTCACAACAGGATGCTTGGGTGTATTTTAATGCGAAGCCCAATTCTCAATTCTATGTTGATTCACCACTGAAAATGCTTTCTCAAAGAGCATTGGACAGAAGATCCAATCAAAATATTGCCTTAGATTTTAAAGATATTCCGGTAGAAGCTTCCTATGTTAATCAAGTAAAATCTACATCTGGAATTACTGTTATGGCAAAATCTAAATGGATGAATGCCATTCATGTTAGAGGAGAACAGGTAGCGATACAGTCATTAGCCCTATTTTCTTTTGTAGATAAAGTTGATTTTGCAGACAAATCGTTAAATCAAAAAGGTAAAACCGCAAAATCAATTAAGGTAAAAAAAGAGGAGAAGACTAGTAAAACCAAAATTGATTACGCTTACGGATCTTCTTCAACTCAAATACAGATGCTCAATGGGCACCTGTTGCACCAGCAGAATTATACTGGATCAGGAAAAATAATTGCCGTTATGGATGCCGGATTTCCGGGTGTAAATACGACACCACCCTTTCAACGATTGAGAGTAAATAACCAAATTTTGGGTGGGTATAATTATGTTTTGAGAGATCCTGAATTTTATACCGGTTCTTTTCATGGAACTTCTGTGCTTTCTACAATGGGCGGTTATAAAGAAAATGCTCTTGTAGGAACGGCACCTGACGCCTCTTATTATTTATTTATTACGGAAGATAATACTTTTGAAAATCCTGTGGAAGAATCACTTTGGGTTGAAGCAACAGAAAATGCAGATAGTTTAGGGGTCGATATTATTAATACCTCTTTGGGTTATTTTGATTTTGATAATCAGGCCTACAATCATACGTATGCCGAAATGAATGGCAAAACTGCATTTATGTCTCGCGGAGCTGAAATTGCATTTAGCCGAGGAATGGTTTTAGTGACATCGGCCGGTAATTCAGGAAGTTCCTCAAATCCTCATATTGCTGTTCCGGCAGATGCTGTTTCAGTAATTGCAGTTGGTGCAGTAAATTCCTCTGAAGTAATAACTTCTTTCAGTTCAATAGGTCCTTCTTTTGACGAAAGAATAAAACCGGATGTAATGGCACAAGGACAAGCAGCAGTAGTTTCAGATGAAGCTGGAAATATTGTAACGGCAAGCGGAACTTCTTTTTCCAGTCCAATTATGGCAGGAATGGTAGCGTGTTTGTGGCAGGCATTTCCTAAAAAAACTAATAGGGAAATTAGAGAATTAGTACTCAAATCATCCGATAAATTTTCAGTACCAAATAATCAGTACGGATATGGAATCCCCGATTTTAATTTGGCGCTAAGCAATCAATTGTCCATAGCTTCTTTTTCGAAAGATGATTTTATTATTTATCCCAATCCGACAAGCGATTTTGTTTCGGTTTCTTTACCTTCAAAATTTGAAATGGGTACCGTTTTTATTTATACTCTTTTAGGCCAAAAAATTTTAGAACAAAAAGTAACTCCTCAATCCGCAACTATTTCCTTAAAAACATTGGAGAAAGGAATGTACTTTTATAAAATGGAATCCGTTGGTTTTTCTAAAACGGGAAAAATAATGAAACAATAATACAGTAGGAGCACATGAACAAAATTACAGCCCTTTTCAAAATAAAATACCCAATCATTCAAGGTGGAATGATTTGGAACAGCGGATATAAATTAGCAAGTGCCGTCAGTAATGCCGGAGGTTTAGGATTAATTGGAGCAGGCTCCATGTATCCTGAAGTTTTGAGAGAACACATTCAGAAATGTAAAAAAGCGACTTCAAAACCTTTTGGAGTAAATGTTCCTATGTTGTATCCAAACATTGAAGAAATAATGAAAATTATTGTTGAAGAAGAAGTAAAAATTGTTTTTACATCAGCAGGAAACCCTAAAACGTGGACTTCATATTTAAAAAAAAATGGCATAACGGTAGTGCATGTAGTCA
Source organism: Flavobacterium bomense (assembly GCF_003970355.1). Taxonomy (NCBI): domain Bacteria; kingdom Pseudomonadati; phylum Bacteroidota; class Flavobacteriia; order Flavobacteriales; family Flavobacteriaceae; genus Flavobacterium; species Flavobacterium bomense. Next base: position 234,159 of record NZ_RYDJ01000003.1, read on the forward strand.
GCAGTTCTGTATTTGCGTTAAAAGCACAAGATGCGGGTGTCGATGCCGTTGTTGCCGAAGGTTTTGAAGCTGGAGGACATAATGGGAGAGAAGAAACTACGACCCTTGCGTTGATCCCTATGGTTAAAGAAAAAATAAAGATTCCGTTGATTGCTGCCGGCGGAATTGCCACAGGCCATACAATGTTAGCCGTAATGGTTCTTGGTGCAGATGGCGTTCAGGTTGGAAGCAGATTTGCAGCGTCTATCGAATCATCCGCTCATGATAATTTTAAGGAAATCATCGTAAAGGTGAAGGAAGGCGATACACAATTGACTTTAAAAGAACTGGCTCCGGTACGATTGATTAAAAATAAATTCTATCAAGACGTACAGCATTTGTATGAAAGTGGCCCTACAAAAGAGGAAATTGTTACCTTATTAGGAAGAGCTAGAGCAAAACGCGGGATGTTTGAGGGTGATGTAATTGAAGGAGAATTAGAAATTGGTCAAATAGCAGGTATTATTCACGCAATAAAGCCAGCGGGAGAAATTGTTCAGGAAATGATATCCGATTTTGAATTGGCAAAAATGGAAGTGTTGAATTTCAATTTTTAAACAATGACAAAGACAAAAATATACAAGATATTGTTTTTTTTGGTCATAGGGTTGCATACTTCTTATGGACAAAGCTATACGTTTAAAACATCAGGATTTAGTGTTTTAGAAAAAAAAGAAAAAGGGGATAAGTGGTCAGATTTACAGCTGGTCAATCTCCGTGTTACTTTGGATACGGATAAAAACAGGATTGTAGTTTATTCTCAAATCATTCAATTATTTGAAATAATCGAGTATCAACCCATCGAAGAAAATGAGACTGATATTGTGTATTCATTTACCTGTAAAGACAATGAAGGGGTCGATTGTACCGTCTCAATCATAACCAGAAAAAAACAAAATAACAGGAAACAGCTCTATATCAATTATGACAATCGGATAATAGTTTATAATATTTTCAATATGTAAATAGTGAATTATCGTATTAGATTTTGTTCCTTTAAAGCTTTTCGATGTCTTTGATGAAACCATCATATTCTAAATAAAATAATTCTACAGCATTCATCTTTTCGTTGTAAAAATCAAAGATTTCATTCCAATAGTTTTTATTGCTAACTCCCACACCCAGTTTTTCAACCCAAATGCGGCTAATTGTTTTTCCGCTTTCCAGAGTGTAGTCTTTTTCAAAAATCAAATCTTTGATAAATTCTTCTTCAAGAATGTTTTTTAACGCTTCGAATTTTTCAAAATAAGCCATTCTTTTTTCGTCACTTCGATGTTCAATATCTATTAAAACTTGCGCTTTTTTATTGTCTACGTAAAATTTAAAGGAGAAATCTTTAATCTTAGTATCATATAAGACCCATTTTCTGGGATATTTTTCTGCAAATGCAATCCAGAATTCTCTCTTTAATCTTTGGGTCTCTTCTTTACTGTACATTTTAGGGGCTTTTTGATCCTGGAAAATTTGCTCAAGCACATTTTCTAAACTATATTTATATTAAATTTCAGTGTACAAAAATAGACTTTGATTATGGATTTTCAAGAATTTTTACGGTTTGTTCCTAAATTAATTAATGCTGGGCTTCCTGCATTTGACGCACATATCAAAATGGCGCCACTAGAGCGATTGGAAAGCTTGAAAAAGAGTACTATAGAGGCTAAAAATCCAAGAATAGCAGCAGTGATGATGCTTTTTTATCCTAAAAAAGACAGTGCTCATTTCGTTTTAATTGTGAGAAACTCGTATAAAGGAGTTCATTCAGCACAAATTGCATTTCCAGGAGGCAAGTATGAATTACAGGATGGGAATTATGCAATTACAGCCTTACGTGAAACACATGAAGAAGTAGGGATCCATCCAGATAAAATTGAAATTATTAAACCATTTACTCAAATTTATATTCCTCCAAGTAATTTTATGGTGTATCCTTTTTTGGGAATTAGTAAAGAAGAACTTGTATTTGTACTGGAACCTGCTGAAGTAGCCAGTATTATCGAAATACCGTTGTCAACTTTTTTAAGCGATGCAATTGTAATTGAAGCAAAATTGTCAACTTCTTATGCGAATGATATAAATGTACCGGCTTTCAAAATTGAAGAACACATTATTTGGGGAGCTACAGCGATGATGTTGAGCGAATTGAAAGATGTGTTAAAGGAAGTTTTACGCTAAAATAGTTTTGTTTAGGAATTGAAAAGAGCAATTAATTGGCTGTCATGTTCAATTTTTTTCTGTGTACTTCAGTACTCAACTTCAAATATAATTTTCGTAAGTTTGTATTTAGAATTTAAAAAAAAACACACACAATTTTATGGGATTATTTAAGAGAAATCCTTTTGGTCATGTATTATTTATAAAAAAATGGTTAATTCGGATTTTTGGCGTCGTGACTCACAGACGCTATAGAGGATTCAATGAATTGCAAATTGAAGGGTCAGAAATTATCAGAAATTTACCGGACACTAACGTGCTGTTTATTTCCAATCATCAAACTTATTTTGCAGATGTAGTAGCTATGTTTCATGTTTTTAACGCAAGTTTGAGCGGACGAGAAGATACTATCAAGAATGTTTGCTATCTGTGGCAACCCAAAATGAATATTTATTATGTTGCTGCCAAAGAAACCATGCAGGCGGGATTGTTACCAAGAATTATGGCGTATGCCGGAGCAATTTCTGTAGAGCGGACTTGGCGTGCTAAAGGAGTTGATGTCCAAGAGAAAAAAGAAATTAACCCAGATGATACTGAAAACATAAAAACAGCCTTAAATGACGGATGGGTAATTACTTTTCCGCAAGGAACAACAAAATCTTTTAAACCAGTTCGTAAAGGAACGGCTCATATTATCAAACAACACAGGCCTATTGTGGTGCCTATTGTTATAGATGGGTTTCGTCGTTCATTTGATAAAAAAGGGTTTCGGATGAAAAAGAAAGGAATTCTGCAATCGTTCATTATCAAAGAGCCTTTAGATATTGATTATGATAATGATACAGTTGATGAGATAGTCAAAAAAGTAGAATTTGCTATTGAGCAGCATCCTTCGTTCCTTAAAGTTATTCCTGCTGAAGATATTAGAGAGCAAGAAGAGTTGAATAAATTTAGAAAATGGGAATATTAAAAAAAGAGGCAAAAGCCTCTTTTTTTATAAATCAATTTTCTTTAATTCTGCATAATTTCTATTCAATTTTTTTAGTAAAATTCCATAAATCAATTGATAAAACAGCCATACCATACCTACTAAAATAAGGATAAACAATAGCATAATAATACAAGTAAAAAATATTCTTACTCCATCGTCATTGGTCGTTGCAGACTTAATTTGAATTTCATAGGATAGTAAAAGTACAGCAACAAAAAACACAAGTAACAAATTATATCCTATGTAGTATCGGACAGTTTTCCGGGTATTTAAAATGCATTCCATCAGTTTTTTAGTATTCGAAGTGACTGAAATAGAACGATAATTTTTATAGAATAAGTACATGAAGAATAATGCTACACTGTAACTTAAATAATCTAATACAGTTATGAAAATTTCAATGGATTCAGATTTACTTATTTTATCATCAGGCAGCAAAAAACTTAAAGTGTTTAACACTATAAATTCAATGATGCTAATAATAAATATCCATTTCACAATCGAAGACGATTTTCTATGAATCATTTTGTAAATCTCGGTTTCGGATACTTGCGCAAAAGAATTATCATTCTTCTGCCAGTCTTTTTTTAATAAATCCAGCTCTTTCATATTCCTTACGGATTTAATATTTTTTTTAATTTCCCTTTTATTCTATTCATTTTTACCCGGGCATTTACCTCGCTAATTCCTAATGTTTCTGATATTTCCTGATAATCCTTATCTTCCAGATACATAAATATCAATGCTTTTTCAATATCATTCAGCTGGTAAACCGCTTTGTACATTAATTTTAATTGCTCCTCTTCTTCATAATCATATTCCACGTCATTCAGGAAATGTTGTCGTCCTTCAAATTCTATGGTGTTTATGGATCGTTTTGTTTTTCGGTATAAAGTAATTGCTGTATTTAAAGCAACTCGATACGCCCAAGTAGAAAATTTGCTGTCACCTCTGAATTTTGGAAAAGCCTTCCATAACTGAATCGTAATTTCCTGAAACAAATCCTTGTGTGCATCATCGCCATTAGTATACAACCTACAAATCTTGTGGATTATATTCTGATTTTCTTGCAACTGCATTACAAAAGAATGTTCTAAATTATCACTCATATATACGTTAGTAAGTCAATAGTGGTTTTTGTTACAAAGTAGTGCTTTTTTTTTGAAGCACAACAGTGTTCCTTTTTTGATACTATTCGTTTTGCAGTGCTTTTGCGTCATTTATCTTCTAAAAGTATGGAGAGAATATATTGATAGGTACTCCTTATATATAAGGTATCGTGCAAATAGTTCTTTTTGATGATGTTTACCGAAATGATTTAGCATGATTTCTGTTTGAAAAGAAAGAGTTAAACGGGATTTTTTGTTCGAATGCTAGTTAGGGATGCTATCTTGAATACGCAAAGTGAATTGCTGAGTGCAATAAAGCATGAATTTTTAAAGATTTAATAAACAGGAAAGGCAATTTTACACTAGTTAAGGCTGCAGAACCCCTAAAATTTGTAGATAAAGTCATCCTTTCTTTTGAATCTAGATGTGGAGAAGAAAAAACTTTGATCTTCAAAAAACGTGATATCAGCTAGTTAAAGAAAAAGTTAAGAAAAGGATAAAAAAAAGGGATTAAAAAGCTTGTAAAAGCGAATAAAGGGTGTAATTTTGCACCCGCAAACAAGTTTACCGAACACCAATTAGAATATAATTATAGTGAGGTAATGGTTTAGAAGTTCTTTAAAATACTGGCAAGTTACTTAGATCAAAAGGAAAATTTATTTTCAAAAAAAGATTCGATAAAGCTTGTGAGAATAGAAAAGGATGTTACCTTTGCACCCCGCAAAACGCGCAATGTTCCTTGACAGATTGATAAGAAAAGCAGAAGAAAGGGATAAG